>VGVY01000074.1 GCA_016873835.1 Ignavibacteria bacterium | reverse complement strand
AAAGAACAATTATTCTTTATGAATCGACTTATAGGATTAAGAAACTAATTGAAGAATTGAATCAATATTTCACTAATCGTCAAATCGTAGTATGCCGAGAACTCACCAAAAAATTTGAAGAAACATGGCGAGGTACACCAAAAGAACTTCTAGATGATTTACCAAACAAAATAACCAAAGGTGAATTTGTTGTAATTGTTGCCCCTAAAGATTTCGCGATGTAGAAACTCTATGCCGCGTAAATCTATTCAGAATCATATTGAATTAAGGAATGAACATCATATCCATTAAGATTTTCTCTTCCTTTCAAAAAGGATAATTCTATTAAAAAAGAGATCTGCCCCACTTTGCCACTAAGCCTTTCAACCAAATTACATGCTGCTTTCATAGTACCGCCGGTTGCTAATAAATCATCATGGAGCAAGACCACATCTCCTTGTTCAATAGCATCTTTATGAATTTCAATTGAATCGGTTCCATATTCTAAAGAATAAGATTCAGCAATTCTTTCTGCTGGTAATTTCCCTGGTTTTCGAATTGGGATGAATCCAACTCCTAGTTTTAATGCGAGTGCGGCACCAAGAATAAATCCTCGAGATTCAATTCCAACTACTTTAGTTATCTTCTTATCTTTAACAAGTTTATATAATTCTTCTACTGCAATTGAAATTGCTTTTGGATCTTTCAAAAGTGTTGTAATGTCTTTAAAAATTATTCCTTTTTTAGGAAAGTCTTTAACATCTCTGATAGTATCTTTTAAGTTCATTAAAATTCCTCATGTTTTTCATTAATTAGTGCAGTTTCTAGATCTTCCAAATATTTCAATAAAATGTCTTCAATCGGAGCATACTCGTGCTGCTTATACAATTCTATTCTAACTTCTTTAGAATTTGGCAATCCTTTTAAATATCCAGCATAGTATTTGCGGAATTGTAAAATTGCCGCTCGCGTTTCTTTTATTTCGCGAAAATATTTTAAATGTCTAATTGCAGTCTGTATTCTTTCATCTACTGATACATCACAATAACTATTTCTAAAAAGTAATTCTTTTGCTTCTCTAAAGATCCACGGATGTTCAATAGCACCACGTGCAATCATCACAGCATCTGCATTAGTTTCTTCAAATGCTTTCTTAACATCGTTTGCAGTTAAAACACCTCCATTTAATACAACTGGAATCTTAATAATTTCTTTTACCTTTTGTATCCAAGACCAATCCGCATCACCGCTATGCCCTTGTACTTTTGTTCTACAATGTAACGTTAAAGCAGCTGCCCCAGCATCTTCAACTCTTTTTGCAACTTCTAAGATGTTAATTGAATTAGAATCCCATCCAATTCTTGTCTTAACCGTTACTGGAATAGAAACTGCCTTTACAATTTTTTCAACCATGGTTTGCATATAACAAGGATCTTTCAACAAACCAGCTCCAGCGCCACGACCAGCAATTTTTTTGACCCAACAACCAGCGTTTATATCTATTATATCCGGATTTTGTTGTTCAACTATTTTTGCTGCCTCAATCATCGGTTCAAGATTACCGCCATATATCTGTATTCCTACTGGTCGTTCATCATCTGTAATTTCTAACTTTTTTTCAGTCTTTTTGTTAGAGCGGATCAGTCCATCAGAATTAACAAACTCAGTATAAACTACATCAGCACCGAACTCTTTACAAATTTTTCTGAATGCTATATCAGTTACATCTTCCATAGGCGCAAGAAGTAGCGCTTTAGAAATTTCTATATTTCCAACTTTAAACATTTAGTCCTATGAAATTTTTTTAATAAAAAAAATGCTAATAAAAAAGTAACAAATGTGCACACAGCTCCAGTGAGAAATGGAAATTGATAGCCAAAATAGTCATACGAAAAACCGCCCCATAAAGGACCAAGAACACGAGCAAACGCAGAAAATGATTGATTAAGACCTAAAACAGCTCCTTGCTCATGATCAGATGAATATTTTGATATCATACTTAAAATTGTTGGTTGTAGCATTCCAGTACCAATAGAAAGTATTGAAATAATAATTGCAACACCTAAAAAATTTGCACCATAAGGTATAAATCCAAGCCCAATTGTCATACATATCGTACCAACAAGAATTAAAGTTCTTTCACTAAATTTGACAGAAAGAAATCGCATAGCGCTTCCTTGAATAAAGGAACCAACAATGCCTACAATTCCAAATAGTAAACCATTCTGCTGATCTGTAAAACCGTATACTTTATAACCCAAAATTGCAAATGTTCCATAAATATTCGCCATAGAAAATACTATTATAAAGAATACAATTATCATTAAACCAGAAACCGGACTTGTAATTTTTTCTTTAACAAATTTCAAATCGAAAAATTTTGCTTTGTATGAAGATCCTTTTTCTCTATTTATGTTTGATTCAGGAAGTTTCAGCAAAGCAAATAAGAAAGCTAGAAAAGAAAATCCAGCGCTACCAAAACCAGCAACAGCATATCCATATTTTGAAAGTAATGCTCCAAAAATTGGCCCGAATACAAAACCAAGTCCAAATGCAGCACCAATAATTCCCATTCCTTTTGAGCGTTCTTCCTTTGTTGTTATATCAGCAATATATGCTTGAGCAACTGCTATGTTGCTTCCTCCTAGTCCGGCTAATAATCTTGATAGAAAAAGAATCCAAAATGTAGTAGCAAAACTGAAGATTATATAACTGATTGAAGTTAGACATAGTGTAACTAAAATTATCGGACGCCGTCCATACCGATCAGATAAATTTCCGAGAATTGGATTAAATAGAAACTGCATTAAAGAAAAAATTGCTATGATTATCCCAATTCCTAAATCTGACACTTTCAACATCTTGCTTGCAAATGTTGGAAGAATTGGGATGAGTATTCCAAATCCCATCAAATCAATGAAAATGGTAATAAAGATTATTGTAAGCGTCGCTCTATTTTTCATATATAATCAAAAATAATGGCACAAAGATAAACTATGGAATGGAATATTACTTGGAAATTTTTGTTGCTTTAATATTTTTAATAATGTTATGGGCATCATTAAAACTTTGGTTCAACCTGAATAAATCTTCTTTCTGAATAAAATTTGGAATCGGATTTAATTTAGAAGTATCTGAGGGTAATATTATAAATTCATTCCCGTTCGATGTTTTTCCTTTAAAAACCCATGTTGGAGTGAAATCAACTTTACTTATCCAAACAGAATCAGTTAGTGTACTTTTTGTTAATTGTAAATCCAAAATAATTCCGCTGTCGGAGTATCTCCATCTTTGATTTGAGATAAAATTACCAAGCGAATAGGCAACGAATCCTTTATCCATTTTCCCTTTATCTTTTATAAAATATTCGAACGGTTGAATAACATGCGGATGACTTGCAATTATTATATCAGCTCCATACTCAAAAGTTTTTTTGACCAATTCTTTTTGATAGTTAGATGGCTTTCGAGAATATTCATTCCCAAAATGGTAGTAAATTAAAATACAATCTAATTTATGTTGGCTAAATTTATCAATGTCGAATTTAACTTGGTTAGTATCGATTAAACTTGCCATATAAATTTTTTCCTTAGGAAGATAATTCCCATTTAAACCATAAGTGTAGGACAGAATTCCAATGTTAAATTCGTTAATGGAAATAATTAAACTAGAATCTCTGTTAGATTTTGATAAAAAAGTTCCATGTTGTCCTATTCCCCTCTCTCGAATGTGATTGATTGTATTCTCTATACCTCTTATTCCTTTATCATTACAATGGTTATTAGATGTGAATAAGAAATCTATTCCAGCATCCTTTACTGCATCTAATAATTCTGGCGGAGAATTAAATAATGGATAACCGCTTAATTTTTCATTGCCTCCTAGAATTACTGTTTCTAAATTCCCAAAAGTAAAATCCGATTTTGACAAAAATTTTTTAATCTCTCTAAAAGCTGGTTTGAAATCAAAACTATTTTTTCCGATTCGTGCAAATTCAAATTGTGGAGAATGACACATAATATCTCCAACAAATGATAATTGTATAGTCTGAATCGAATTTTTAGTAGAATCATTAAGATATTGAAAATAGTTTGGATTAGTTGATGAAGATAGATAGCAAAAAAGAATAATAAAATTGAGAAGCATAATTTTGAATATCTGGGCTGGAATTATTCCAGCCCACTTAGTAAATAAAATTACATTCCGCTAGTTTTATCTGTCTTGCGTTGTGCTTTTATTTCTTGAACTTCATTTCTTAAATCTTGTGCAAGTCTTTTTAACTCGCTCAGTCCTTTTCTTAAACGAGTACCAGCTGCAGATTGACCTTTTTCATAAAATTTTAATACATCCCCCTCGAGAGTTTTTAAATACTCGATTAGATTTTGATATTTCTGCATTGACTCCTCCTTTTAATGAATTAAATAAGTTAGTTAATAATTGTATTCTCGAGCAATATTTCTGCAATATCCTTTACTTCTACATCTTCAGTTTTTTCAAAAGTTTTAACCCCATCGGAAAGCATAGTCATACAGAATGGGCAAGCGGATGCAATAATATTTGAATTTGTTTTTAAAGCTTCCTCCGTTCTAATTTCATTAATTCTTCTTCCTTCAATTTCTTCTAAAAACATCCTTCCACCTCCAGCACCACAGCAAAAACCTTTATCCTTATTACGGTCCATTTCAACTAATTCAATACCATTAACAGATTTTAATAAGTTTCTAGGTGAATCATAAATCTCATTGTATCGCCCCAAATAACATGAATCATGAAACGTCATTTTGGAATTCTTTTCGTTATTTGATAATAAAATTCTTTTTTCTTTTTTAAGTTTTTCAAATAATTCCGTATGATGAAAAACTTCAAAATTACCACCAAATTGAGGATATTCATTTTTCAAAGAATTGTAACAGTGAGGGCAGCCCGTAACAATCTTTTTAACTTGGTATTTATTTAATATTTCAACATTTTCTTGCATCATCATTTGGGCTAAATATTCATTGCCGAGTCTTCGAGCAGTATCTCCATTACATTTTTCTTCAACACCAAGTATTCTGAATTCAATATTGGCAATTTGCATTAATTTTGCAATTGCTTTCGTAACTTTTTGATATCTTGCATCAAATGATCCGGCACAACCTACCCAAAACAAATATTCACAATTTTGATCCTCAGCCAGGGTTTTAATATTCATCCCTTCTGCCCAATTAGCTCTATCCTGAGGATTGAATGACCAAGGAGTAAAATTAGTTTCGAGATTTTTAAACACAGCATTTAACTCATTAGGGAAAGATGATTCCATTAACACTAAATTTCTTCTCATGTCCACTATTGAATCAATATGTTCAATTGTAACTGGGCATTCATAAACACATGCTCCACACGTAGTGCAAGCCCATAATTCATCATCTGTTACATAATTATGTACTAAAGAATTTGAAATCAATTCTTCATTCTGTTTATTTGATAAGAGTAACGGAGCTTTTTCTTCTGTTCTTTTTCTGATATCAACAATTACCTTTCTTGGAGATAATTTTTTGCCGGAATTTGCAGCTGGACAAACATCACTACATCTTCCACATTCAGTACAAGAAAATCCATCGAGAAGTTGTTTCCACGATAAATGTTCAATATCCGCGGCACCATATTGGCTTACATTTTCATCTTCGAGATTAATTTTTTTGAGAGTAAATTTTTTAAATCCAATTTTTGCAAAATATACATTTGGTATTGATGAAAACACATGAAAGTGTTTTGAATAAGGTAAGAAATTCAGAAAAGTGAAAATCAATAAAATGTGAATCCACCAAAAAATTTCATACCATATTTGAGTATTAAACGAAGTGTCAATGAAAAAATTAGTTGCTAAAAATATGCTAACCGGTCTAAGTTCACCCTCATGTAAAATTAAGTTTCTTTGAAGCAAACTTGCTACATTTTGCCCGTACATTGAAAAAACAACTCCTAAAATCATTGCCAAAATAAATGAGGCGTCCATAGAACCTTTTAGGCCAACTTTCAACCTATCGACTTTGAAAATAAATCTTCTCAAAAATGCGGCAACAACAGCAATAATTACTAATAATCCAAAAAAATCTTGAGTAATTGTGATTAATGAAAATATTATCCCTAAAAATTCTAAGCTGAATGCTGAATAAAATCCTTGAATTATTGATTCAAGAACTGCAAAGAGAAATAAAACGAATCCCCAAAAGATTAGAAAATGGACTGGACCAGCAATCGGATCTCGTAATATTTTAGATTGGCCAAACGCAATTTTTAAAACGTTAACAATTCTTGATAACGGTTTATCGAATCTATTTTCCTTTTCTCCTAAAAGGATATATTTAAAAATTCTTCGAATGTTGAAAAAGAAGAAGCCAAATGCAAAAAGAAAGACGAGAATAAAAATTAAATTTTTTAATTCCATTAAAATCTAATGCTAGTCAAAATTAATTTTAGTTAGGTAATCTTGGATATTTTTTTGAAATCAATTTATAAATACTAAATGCAGCGCTAATTTTTATAACATCCCAAATAGAGAAAATAATTGCTCCGCTGAATAGTGCATTATAATAGTCTCCGTTTAAAAACAAAGAAAGATAGGCAGAGCCGGAAAGTAGAATAAGTAATGTTCCAAGAACCATTGCTGTTAAAACCATCCAAATACTTTTTTTCTTCTCGATTAAATAACCAACTAAAAATGCTGCAACTGGAAAAGCAAATAAGTAACCACCAGTTGGTCCTAAAAGTCTATCGATTCCTAGTGTATAGCCAGCAAATACCGGCATTCCTAAAGCACCAGAAAGCACATAAATTATTTGACTTAACATTCCATTTGAGGCACCTAAAAACGCTCCAGAAAGTAATACAATCATTGTCTGTAATGTGAAAGGTACTGGTTGAGTAGGTACGGCAACTTGAGCCCCTAAAAATGTTAAAAATGAAAAAGAGAGTATCCAGAATAATTGTGAACTTCTAATTGTCTCGAATATTTTCAATATTGAACTAGATTTTACATTTTCTTTAAATGACATATACTCCTCTTGCTAATTTAAATTATGTTTGAAAAAAATTTCTGTTTTTTCTAATACTGATTCTAACTTTCTATTTGAACAAAAAAAAGGATGAGCTGCATCAAATGTATGACCAGTACCAAATATCTTAAAAAACTCAGTTTGTGATTTATCAGACCAGCTGTAAATTTGTTCTGCTTCTTCGATTGGTACTGCTAAATCCTGATCACCATGAACAATCAATAATGGTCTTTTTAAATTTTTAATCGCTTTCTCAATATTTAAAGATTCTTGATAATTATCTTCTATATCCCGTAAAATAGAAATGTGGAGTTTCATTATTTGATTTGTTCTAGTGTTTAGTACTTCAAAGAATTCCTTCTTCTCCCATTCTTCTTTCTGACGTTTTGAATATCGATCTAATTTTGATATTGAAGCCCACACGGCAACAGCATTCACTTTGTTATTCTGAAAAGCTGTTAAAATTGAAATAGCCCCTCCTCTGCTATGACCTAACAATCCAATTTTGTTAAATTTCCCAAATTCAAAAATATCAGAATCAACTGCATCAACAATTTCATTTAATTCTCTAACTTCTCTTGAAAAAGTATTTTTTGCAAATTTTTCTAATTCACGGAATTCAAATCTATTTTCGCCAATTCCATTATGGGAAAAATTAAAAGTAATAACAAAAAAACCCTTTTCAACTAAATAATTGGCTAAATAAGGAATAAATCCCCAATCTTTAAAACCTTTAAATCCGTGAACATATATTACAGCATTATTGGCTACATATTTATCATTAAAGTAGGCTGTAATAAAAATCTTTTCTCCGTCGGAAGCAGTCAGAGTAAAATCTTTATTCATATATTACGAAATATGGCTATTCAAGGGTGAAAAGTCAAGAATTTGAGATGATTTAACTTTCGATTTCTTGAATTCGATTATTTATTTAATAATTCCCTTTTAGACCATATTTAATTATCTTGCTGTAAGTCAATCGTTCAATTCATAATCATCAGTAATGGGTAAAATATTAATTATACCTTCAATTGATATACATCAAGGTAAAACAGTAAGGGTTGTTCAAGGAATTCCAGAATTAAATTGTGAAGAATTTGGGAATGATCCAGTTGAAATGGCAATGATTTGGAGAGCTGAAAACGCCAAATGTATTCATGTGGTTGATTTTGACGCATCCCATGAACATTCAAAAGTAAATTTTGAAATTATTAAGAATATTTGTGAATCAGTAATTATTCCGGTTGAATTAGGCGGAGGGATAAGAACTCTTGAGGATGCAAAAGAACTTTTTGATTTGGGTGTATCACGAGTTGTAATTGGAACTACAGCATTTGAAAAACCGAGAGAGTTTATTAAAATACTTGATACATTTTCACCTAATAAAGTTGTTGCAGCTATTGATGTGATATATGACGAAGTAATAACAAGAGGCAGACAACAGAGAACTCATCTTCGTGCTGTAGATTATGCTAAGTTTTTAGTCTCAATTGGTGCTGAAAGAATTATTATTACTGATGTTAGTACAAATGGGATGATGTCTGGACCAAATATCAATTTGTCTATTTCAATTGCAAAGGCATCTGAAAAAAAAGTAACACATTCTGGTGGAATTGGAGGTTATGATGACTTGATTAAACTTCAAACAATGGCGGGTGAAATGATTGATTCTGTTATTATTGGCAGAGCTCTTTATGAAAATAGATTTTCATGTCAAAAAATTTGGCGAGTTGCAGAATCTGGAATTTTTAATTAAGAGGAAATCATGGAAAGTTATAATTCTACATCATCAAAAAGCAGCTTTTGGGCAAATCTATTTAAAACCCCAACCAAAAAGGATGACTTGGAAGATGTTTTACTTTCAATGCTTCCTTTTAAGAATATCGAAAATAAATATTTGAAATTATTATCAAAGCTTGTGCATAATAGATCTTATGCTGCAAATGAATATATTTTCATTCAAGGAGATCCTGGCATCGGACTATATTTAATTATTAACGGTGAAGTTTTAATTTCACAAGAAGCTGAAGATGGAGAAAGATATGATTTAGCAAGTCTAAGCAGAGGAGATTTTTTCGGGGAAGTAGCCCTTCTTGATGAGGAAAGAAGATCTGCATCAGCTCTAGCTATGAAGGAATCACAGATTGCAGTTATTTTCAAACCAGATTTAGATGAGTTTGTAGAAATGCATCCAAAGGAAGGGATCAAAGTTTTGAGAGGTATTTCACAAATAATTGCTACACGATTAAGAAATTTGAACCAGGATTACTTTACACTTTATAATAGATCAAGAACTAAATAATGGAGGCACAAATGAATTTAATAAAAACAGTTCTTGTTCCGATCGATTTTTCTGATTATTCAAAAAATGCCCTTAAGTATGCAGCATCTTTTGCAAAACAGTTCAATGCAAAAATTTTTTTAATTTATGTAGTAGAACCAATGATTTATCCGGCGGATTTTAGTATGGGACAAGTTGCCATTCCTTCAATGGATTTAGACTTACGCACAAGAGCCGAAGAAGAACTTAAATCACTTTCAAAAAATTTTATTGATCGGTCCCTTAGTGTAGAAACAATTATTAAAACCGGAAAACCATTCGTTGAAATTAACGAAACGGCAAAGGAAGTAAATGCAGACTTAATAATAATGGCAACCCATGGTCATACCGGAGTTGAACATTTATTATTTGGCAGTACAGCAGAAAAAGTTGTAAGGAAAGCACCTTGCCCAGTTCTAACTTTGAGAGAACCTATAAAAGGATTTAAGTATAACAATAAATAAAAATTCTTGGATGGTTAAAAAAACAAATCAATTAAGTTCTCTTATTAATGATAAAACTTCCGGAAGTTCTGAAATCCTTTTTGAACTAAATAGGCATTTAAAATCTCAGAAGAAAAGTATCCAGTTATTTCCAGAGATTATTGAAACTATTAGATCACAGTTTTTATCCTTTCAAAATGTAATTACTTACATTAACAAAATGGAAGCGCACCTAAAAAAAAATAAAAATTTAGATATTTTTTTTAATGAATTTGAAGAAATTTACAATAACACTGATAAAAATATTTATTCTAAATGTAGTCCTTTGATATCTAGATATAATACTTTTATAACAATTTCTAATAGCAAAACGGTTTTTGAAATATTAATATTTATTAAGAAGGAGAATCCAAAACTCCATGTTATTGTATGCGAAAGCAGACCTATTTTTGAAGGAAGAAAATTAGCTAAAATTTTACACCTCGGAAAAGTTTCCACAGAACTAATTACTGAAGCAAGCATTTACGACAATGTAAAAAAATCAGATTGTTGTTTAATAGGCGCCGACGCTTTATTAAAAAATGGAGATGTTATAAATAAAGTTGGAAGTGCAACACTTGCTCTTGTTTGCAGATACTTTAAAAAACCATTATTTGTTATTGCATCGAAGGATAAAAAATCAAAATCCAATACATTTAAGCAAAAAAAAATGCCGCCAAACGAAATTTGGCAGCATTATCCTAATGGTGTAAAAATTAATAACTTTTATTTTGAAAGAATACCAAAAAAATTAATTACCAAAATCATTTTTGTTTAGCACTAGCCTCAAGTTGAACTAAAGATTGTTCAGCAATGTGTGCAATATCAGTTTTCGGGAATCGCTTTAACAAGAATTGCCAAATTTCTTTAGCTTTTGCGTTATTCCCTTTTGCTGCTTCGATTGCACCAGAATTATACAATGCAATTTGATGATCTTTATTTAATGCTAATATTTTATTTGTATGTTCGTAAGCCTTAGTAAAATCTCCATTATTAAAATGAACATAAGTCAATTGTAAATGTGCATCAATTCTTTTTGGATCTACACTAATAATGAAATTATAAATTTCTATTGCTTTTCCATATTGGTGGGACATTGTTAACATATCTGCATACTCTCTAGCTGCTAAAGTATCTTTTGTATTTTTTTCATAAACTGCTTTTAAAGATTCAAGTTGTTCCATTGCAGATGTTCTCACATTAGATTTTGAAGGCGTCCCTTCTTCACTAGAAAGACCTTGGTGTACTTCGTCTTCAGGCATTTTATTAGAAGCAGATTCAGAATTGTTGTAATTCGAAAAAATTATTACAGCAACAATAAAAGCTACAAATGCAAATAAATAAATATATAACGGTTTGATTTTCATTTTCTCTCCATA
>VGVY01000073.1 GCA_016873835.1 Ignavibacteria bacterium | reverse complement strand
AGTGGAGGTGCCGGGAGTCGAACCCGGGTCCGAAGCTACATTTCAGTGAACGTCTACACACATATTCTATCTTTTTTTATTCATTCCATTTTAGTTGATAGAAAAACTAGAAATGGAACTATCTCGAAAAAAGTTCGCCTCATTTACTCGAGAACTCAATTTGGCTATCGTATCTAACGGCGTTCAGAAATTCCCGATACGAGAAGAATTAATGAACGGCTGCTTTTTTAATTAAGCAGCAAGAGCGTAATTATATTCGCCATTTAGTTTTTTTACCGTCGTTTAACGTGTCTACGGAGAACACGGTGCGCAGTTCAAAGAACTAATAACCCCGTCGAAACCAATGTCACCCCCAATGAAATTGAGAATTGAGAATTACGAATGGAGAATTAATTATTTTTTCCACTCAATATCAGGGTGATTTGAAGAATAGTTTTCAAAACGAGCAAGAACAAAAAGTAAATCTGACAATCTATTTAAATATATAATTATTTTTTTACCAGTATCAACATTATTCGCAAGGTTTACAACTTCCCGTTCAGCTCTTCTGCAAACAGTTCGTGCCAAATGTAAGAATGAAGCACCTTCAGAACCCCCAGGTAAAATAAAATTTTGTAATTCCGGCAATCTTGAATTAAAATCATCAATAATTTTTTCAAGTTTTAAAATCAGTTTATCATCAACCCGATCAACAATTAATTTTTTCCCTTTTTTTAATTCGGGAGTTGCTAAATCCGCACCAACAATAAATAGTTCATTTTGTAAACCTTTTATTACTTCCTTAAGTTCCATCGAAGAAATCTTTAACGAAGCAATTCCGAGAATTGAATTTAGTTCATCAACTGTTCCGTAAGCATGAATCCGGAGATCATCTTTTGGGACACGTTCGCCACCGTGAAGCGATGTTTCACCTTTATCACCAGTCTTGGTATAAATTTTCATGCTTTGATTGGAATGGTTTTTATTTCTATTGGAATGAGCTCTTGTTCGTCTTTAATAAAAAATTGAATTTCTTTTTCTGAATAATTTTTACGTAGAAATCCAAGTCCAAGAGTATAATTCAAAAAACTTTCGGAATGTAAGCTAGAAACAATGCCGGCTTCATCACCATTAGCAGTGACAATAGCGTATTGCTTTTTAGTATCAACTTTCTCAGTTACTTTTAATCCAACAAGTTCTTTTTGAATTTTATTATAAGTGTCAAGACGAGCAATAACCTCTTGACCAATATAACATCCCTTTTTAAAGTCCACTTCATAAATTAGACTATTTTCATGAGGATTGAGTTCATCATTAATTTCATTTGGTGCTAACGGAATGCCTTGTTCAATGCGATAAATGTTGAAAGCATTTTCGCCGATTAAATTAACATCAAAAACACTTTTATTATTAATCATATATTCTAAAAGAGCTGAAGAATCATTCCTTGGAATAATAACTCTATAATTTGGTAAAGTTTTTGTAATGTGTCGTGAATGCAATAAAATTTCAGTTTGATTAATGGTCAGATTAAGTACATTGTTTCCATTTAATAATTTAAGATCATCGCCAAACAACAATGTTAAATATGATTCTGACTGCGGCCCAAAGACATCAATAATTGTAAAATCATTTGAAATATTATTTATTTGAATATCTTCTGTAATTATGAATTTATTTATCCAATTGTAAAGTTTATTAAATTCATTTAAACTTCCGACGAGTAAAAAATAATCGCCTAAATGAATCAGATTCGAGCGATCGATAAACCTTCCTTTTTCATTTAGGAATAATGTATTTAATTGATGATTTGGTTTTAACTCTAAGACAGCATTTGAAGAAATACGATGAATAAAATCTAAAACATCTTTCCCAGTTAATTTAAGAATATTTCTATTTGATAAATACAAACCAGCACCATAACGAATTGTATTGTATTCATCTTCGATAGACGAATAATATTTTATCGAATTACCGTTTACCGAAATATTCGGAAAATATTTTTTTAGAGTTTCAACCATACTTGTAAATACATAGTTTTCAACAAACATCAGCAGTACCTAAACTTTAATATTTTCTCCACCATCGTGAATTAACATTTGTAACATATAACTGTTTTTTTTCATTCCAATAAAAGGGAATTGAATCGCGCACTCTAATTCTCAAAGAATCTTCATTAAATCTGTACTCCCAGTAATCAGGAAATTTATCATTATTAACGTTATGCAATGTTCTTTTATGGACAATTCCAACATACGTTTCAAGCAAGTGAGGAGGTTTTTTCCAGCCGTCGATTAAAAAGAAATTATAATTCCTATGACCAGAAATAATTCCATCCTCGTAATTAAGTTCCACATATTTTGTGTTTTTATGCTGCCATGTTTTAATTGTCATACTATTAAAACCGCCGTGAATCGGAACTTCAGACTCCCAAAGCCTATTAAATTCTCCCTCTTTGCATTCAAATAAAGTTAGCCAGAAAAAAGCAGTTCCAAGTTTAGTACTGTCAAGATTGATGAAACTAGATTCGAACCCAATAATATTTTTTGTTTCGATATTTCTTTCGCCTGGTTTAGATTTCGCAATAACAGAGAGGACGTAATTTTCAGAACCATCTCTAAAATAGACTACAGCATATTTGGGTACATTATATGTATATGTCCTATCAAATTTTACTAAATATGTGCCGCGTTCATAATTCTCAATAATATACTCTTGCAGAGAAATTGTGTCACATGGAAATCGGTTTTTAGTCTGTTCCTTTTGGATATCAATATTATACTCTCTAATATTTTCATCCTTTGCTGTTGAAGTAGCAGCATCGCCAGAACCAGTATCCTTAGAAGTACATTGATACAATGAGAAAACGAAAATCGCAAATAGTAAAATCTTTACTGTGGATTTCATTTTATGTCCCATTTTAATTTATTTTCTTTTTGAAAATTCATTCAAAAAATACGCCGAACTCAAAATCCCTTTCTGAAAATTTTCTAATCTAAAATGCTCATTTGGAGAATGGATGTTATCGCTGTCTATTCCAAGCCCCATTAAAATAGCTGGTGCCTTTAATGATTTCATTAGATCAACAACAATTGGAATTGACCCTCCTTCTCGAGTGAAGACCGTCTTTCTGCCAAAAGCTTTTGAGCAAGCTTCTGCCGCAGCTTTTATTGCATCATTATTTACCGGAGCAACAACTGGATATCCGTAATGAATCATTCGAACATCTACTTTAACACTTTTTGGTGCGAGCGATTTGATATGTTTTTCAAAGTCTTTAGCAATTTTTTTCGGATCCTGATCTGGAACCAACCTCATACTAATTTTAGCTAATGCTTTAGAAGGTAGAACAGTTTTTGCACCTTTTTCAGTAAATCCTCCTACAATACCATTGCAGTCCAAAGTCGGTCTAACCCATAATCTTTCTAAAGTAGAAAAACCAGCTTCCCCTTGTAGTAATTTTACATCAACTTCCTTTGCAAATTCTTTATCAGAGTGTTTTAGTTTTTTGAAATTTTCGCGTTCAGTTTTTGTTAGTTTTTGAACGTCTTTATAAAAATTCGGGATGGTAGCTTTGCCATTTTTATCTTGCAGTTTTGAAATTATCTTAGCCAATTCATTTATCGGATTAGCAACTGAACCGCCAAAACTGCCGGAATGTAAATCTCTGTTTGGACCAGTAACTTCAACCTCCATGTAAAGTAAACCACGAAGTCCATATGTAATTGTTGGAACACCAACGTCATACATGCTTGTGTCAGAAATTAATATAGCATCGCATTTTAGTAATTCACTTTGCTCTTTTAAGAATTTTGATAAGTTTGAACTGCCAATCTCTTCTTCACCTTCAATCAAAAACTTAACATTTACCGGTAGTTTTCCATTAACTTGATAAAATGCTTCGACAGCTTTAAAATGGGTATAAGCTTGACCCTTATCATCATTGGCACCTCTAGCCCAAATTTTTCCATCGCTGATAATTGGTTCAAATGGTGGGTTATTCCATAAATCTAATGGATCAACTGGCTGTACATCATAATGCCCATAAATTAAAACCGTTGGTAAATCTGTTGATTCAATCCTCTCACCATAAACAATGGGGTGACCAGCTGTCTGAAAAATTTCTGCTTTTGTCATTCCAGCATCAAATAATTTTTTTTGTACAAACTCAGCACATCTTTGCATCTCTGGCTTATGCGATTCGAGTGTACTTATACTTGGAATTCGAATATAATCCTTTAATTCTTCAACATAATTATTAAAATTAGCTTCAATATGAGAAATTACATTATCCACATCTCCTCCGATTCAGAGAATAATGATTAATAAATAAGTTATTAAACATGCTCAATGTTTTAATAAACAAATTTACACCTATCAAAAACTGGATTCAAGTGTAGAACTGGATTAACTGAGGATTAAAATTATAAAATAACTTTCAAATACTCTGTATTCCTTTCCCATCTTATTTTTATCTTATAATATAATTGGTAAATTTAAATATCTATTTGCATTCAAAACATGATAATCATAAGATACATATTAAAGAATCATGCTATACCATTTCTTTTTTCGGTTTTCATTTTAATTTCAGTTTTCTTGCTTCAGTTTTTAATGAAATTTGCTGACCGCCTTGTTGGAAAAGGTTTAAGCGCTTGGGTAATATTTCAATTGATTATTTATAACCTTGCTTGGATGATAGTACTTGTAGTACCGATGGCTGTTTTGATTGCATGTTTGATGGCATTTGGCGGAATGTCGCAGAATAATGAAATCTCAATTCTTAAAGCAAGCGGAATTAGTTTATATAAAATGATAATTCCACCTTTAGTAGCAAGTCTTTTTGTAGCAATATTTCTAATCTATTTTAATAATAATATTTACCCTAATGCGAATCATGCAGCAAGACTTTTGATGGAGGATATTTCTCGGAAAAAACCAACATTATCACTTGTACCGGGAGTTTTCTCACAAGATATTCCTAATTATTCAATTCTTGTTAGGGAAATTAATCAGAATAAAAATGAACTTCGAGATGTTACAATTTATGATTATAGCTCACCGCCTAAAATGAATGTAATTACTGCTGAAAATGGTAAAATCTATTATTCAACTATTCAAAAAAAAATAGTTATGGATTTAGATAATGGTGAAATTCATGAATCAGACCGGTTTGATGAAAAACATTATAGAAAGTTAAGATTCAAACGTCATAAAATTGCAATGCCAGCTGAACAATTTTCCTTCGAACAAACTACTCCGGGAGGTCAGCGAGGTGATAGAGAATTAAGTGCGCAAGATATGATTTTAATTGTTGATAGCTTGGAAATCATTCAAGCAAAAAATCAAGAAGATTTAAATAAAGTCTTATTGAGATTATCGCATGGAGCTGAAAATCTCACTCCAATTAGCAAACAAACAACTGAATCATCCAGTTATATCTATTTAAAGATGGAACAGAAGCTTAAAGAAAATGAAAATTCCGTATTCAATATGTTGGCTCGAATCGACTATACAAAGCAAGAAATAAATCGATTTTGGGTTGAGATTCATAAAAAGTATTCACTGCCATTTGCATGTCTTGTTTTTGTTCTAATTGGTGCTCCGCTTGGTACTATGATGCGTAAAGGGGGGTTTGGAATGGCAGCCGGAATTAGTTTAGTTTTTTTCCTAATCTATTGGGCATTTTTAATTGGCGGAGAAAAATTAGCAGACCGTGGCATTATCTCTCCTTTCATTGGAATATGGATTGCAAATATTTTGTTGGGAATACTTGGTTTATTCTTATTGATAAAAAGTGCACGTGAAAAGGTTACACTCAATTTTGATTTTATAACAAACTTAATTCCAAAATCTTGGAAGGCACCAGAACCTGAAAATGAAAATTCTTGATAAATATTTAGTGAAACAATTTATTCAATCGATTTTGTTTGGACTTCTTGCTTTCGTTATGATATTTGTAATAATCGATATGATGGAAAATTTAGATGACTTTATAGACCAGAATGTACCATCCGTTTTGATTGTTCAATATTATTTCGTTTTTATACCAGAAATAATCCGATTAATGATTCCCGTTTCTATTTTGCTTGCTTGCTTATTTACAGCCGGCAAAATGGCAAACCAAAACGAGCTTACTGTAATTAAAGCAAGTGGAATAAGTCTGTATAGATTTATGGTTCCATTTATAATTACAGCATTTATCATAAGCATAATGACTGTTTTTATTGGAGGGTATTTTGTTCCTCTTGCAAACAAGCACAAGGTATTTATAGAACAAACATACATGAAAAAAGGAATTGTATATTTTGGAAGCAACATTTTCTTTCAAGACACTAAAAATAGACTGGTGTCAATCAACTATTTTGATATTTCTTCTGAAATTGCAAATCAGATAAGTATTCAAGAATTTGATTCAAAAGATAGAACTAAGTTAGTTAAAAGAGCTGATGCTTTAAGAATGAAATACGATACAACAAAAAGTCTCTGGATTTTAATGGACGGCATTGCAAGAAAATTTATCGATTCTACTGAAACAATTGAAAAATTTGTTTCTCTAGAATTTAAGGGATTAAATTTTACACCGCAAGATGTTATCAAAAAACAGAGAAAGCCAGAAGAAATGACACTTGCAGAATTATCAGAATTTGCAAAAGACCAGCGCAGAACCGGTAATGATCCAACAGCAATTTCTATTGAGTATCAATCAAGAATTGCATTTGCATTTTCAAGTTTAGTGGTTGTGCTATTTGGACTTCCTATTTCTGCCAATAAAAGACGGGGCGGGCTCGCACTTCAGTTTGGAATAAATTTATTGATTACTTTTTTCTATTTGGTATTTATGAAGATCAGTCAAGCATTTGGCAAGAACGGAGTATTTAATCCATTAATTACAGCATGGGCTGCTAATCTTATTTTTTTAGCTGGTGCATTTATAAATATTAAACGAACGCTTAAATAGATTTTCTGTTTTAAGTAAGACGCACCTTTTCAACCTCAACACCAATTTTTACTTCTAACTAAATATAATGCTAATTGATTTTTTCAGTTTTTTCCATATTTACAAAACCAAATTGAGGAGTTGGCTGAGAATCAATTTTTATTTCGCCAAACCTTGATTCAAATTTGTCAATATTTTCTTTTAAAGCTCTCATTAGCATTTTAGCATGTTGAGGAGTTGTTATAATTCTTGAAAGTACTTTTGCTTTTGGTACACCGGGAACAACTCTAGTAAAATCAACCACAAATTCTGCTGGAGAATGAGTAATAATTGCAAGGTTTGAATAGATCCCCTCAGCTTCCTTTTCGCCAAGTTCAATATTTATTTGCTGTGGTTTATTCTCATTATTTTGATTCATATATCTCTCGCATTGTAATTTTTTTTTCAGTAAAAAACCCACAACCCGAATTATCAGATTGTGGGTTTATATCAATTTATAAATTTTTATCTGTATTGATCAGCTTTATCAAATGCTTCTTTTGACTTTTGTGCGTTGCCAAGGTTAGCATAAATCTTACCAAGCAGTTCCCAAATGGCTGGTTCGTTTGGAGATTTTTCAAGATATTTTTCCATTAATGGTAATGCTAACTTAAATTTATCTTTGTATGAATCATCAGTCTTACCTTGAGCTTCAGCTTCTTCTCTAATTTGTGTTCCCCAACGAACATAAACTACACCTAAATTATATATTGCATTTGTGTATTCTGAGTCAAGTTCAATAGCCTTTTTGAATTGTTCTTCTGCAGCTGGAAAGTCTGCAGCATTTAACAATAATACTCCATAATTATATTTATAGAATTTATTTTGCGGATCCCGTTCAACACCTTCCTTAAAGGCAGTCATTGCTACATCAAGCTTATTTGCTGCTATATATGCATTAGATACTCTTAATAAAATTTCTCCGTTTGATGGATATTTTAATTTTCCATCCTCTAATACTTTTATCGCTTTATTATAGTTCTCTAATGCTTGAACACTATCAGATGCAACTTTTGAGGTACGATAAGTATCCATTAATAAATTACCTTTATCAGTATAAATTTGTCCAAGTAATGCGTAAGCTTCAGGAGTGCTTCCAACCTTAATCATTTTATTTAATGGCTCAATTGCATTATCAATTTGATTTAAGTTAATATACACATAAGCAAGATTTTCATAAGTCACTGCTGAATCTGGTTGGCACAAAATAGCATTATTGAAATTATTTGCTGCTTTATTAAAAAACATCTTGACACTATCTTCGGTTGATGCTTTAGTTGCGTTGTTGAAAAAGGAAACACCTTTATTAAAATTGGTTGCCCAATAATAATTTTTTGATTCTTTTATTTGTGGTTCAAATTTCTTGCTTGATTTCAGAGAATTATTAAAAGATTCTATCATTTTGGGAATGTTATCTTCTTCTCCATAAAGAAAACCTAATAAATACCAGCCTTCATCATTAGCCGGATTTTTTTCAACATCTTTTAATAAGGATTCTTTAGCTTTTTCGTATTGTTTTTGATTGATATAGAGTTTAGCTCCGGTCAATTCAGCTGATGCACATTGAAATGCAGTTATCCCTAATACCATACCTAATATGCCAAATAATATAAGTGCTCTTTTCATTTAAGCTCCTAAGTTGATAAAAATACAATTAAATTCACCGAAAAATAACCATTTTCGGATAGGTAAGTCAAGGTATTATATGAGCTTAAAATATATATAAATTGAAGAAGTGTGAATCCTTTAAATTGATTTTAGAACATTAAACAAATATTTTTGAATGCAAAGGAGAAAAAATTTTGAAATCAGAAGAGATTATCCGTGGAGTTCCAAAAGTCCAGCTTCATGATCACCTTGATGGCGGCTTAAGACCTAAGACAATAATTGAACTTGCAAAGGACTTGAAATACAACAAACTTCCAACAAAGGACCCCGTTGAATTAGCTGAATGGTTCCATAGAGGTGCAAATAAGGGAAATTTGGTTGAATATTTACAAGGGTTTGAACACACATGTGCAGTAATGCAAACGAAGGACGCCTTATTTAGGATTGCTTATGAAATGATTGAAGACATGAAGAATGATGGCGTATGTTATGTGGAAACTCGTTTTGCCCCGGTTTTTCACAAACAAAAAGGTTTATATCATGAAGAAATTATCCAAGCTGTTCTTGATGGACTAGATAAAGGGAAAAAAGATTTCGGTGTTGGATATGGTTTGATTTTATGCGGAATGAGAAATATGAAAAACACACTCGAAATTGCTGAGCTTGCTGTTGATTTCAGGAAACAAGGTGTAGTTGGATTTGATCTTGCCGGTGAAGAAGGAGGTTTCCCTCCTAAAAAACATCTTGACGCATTTCAATACATTAAACAAAAAAATTTCAATATAACAATCCATGCCGGCGAAGCATTCGGTAAAGATTCTATTTGGCAAGCAATTCAAATTTGCGGCGCACTCCGCATCGGACACGCAACAAGATTAATTGAAGATATGGCATTCGATAAGGAAGGACATATTGTAGCACTAGGAGAACTTGCACAATATATTTTAGATACACGTCTTCCATTAGAGATATGTCTTTTAAGTAATGTTCATACCGGTGCAATTGATAAATTAGAAAATCATCCGTTCATTAAACTTTACAAAGAAAAATTTAGGGTCTTTCTTAATACTGATGATAGATTAATGAGCGACACTACTCTTACTAAAGAATATGTTACTGCTACCGATTATTTTGGATTGAATTTAGATGATATTGAAAAACTTAATATCAATGCAATGAAATCTTCATTCATCCCTTATAAAGAAAGACTGCATTACATCTATAAAGTTATCAAACCAGGATTCCAGAAAATGAGGGATACTCTTCTTTCACTTAAAGTATAGGACTATGGCAAAACAATTATTTAAAAACTATTCATTTAATTTCGATAAAAACGAAAGAAAAATTTTAATTCAATTTTGTAATTCAGTATTAAAACAAATGAATCAGGACGAAAAATTTTTTTCAGACGTTCGTGCATTCAATTCAATTGTTGATAAATTGAAATCTTCAGATGAAGAAATAAAATTCACCAAGGAAGAAAGAACAAAACTTGTATTTAGACTTACTGAAAATGTTGAACATATGAATAAAGAAATAAAGAAGAGCGGATTTATTAAAAGATGGCTCTATAAATCTGCTTTTAAGCAATACAAAAATCTATTGGATATTCATTTTAAAAATTAATTTTTCAATTCTACGTTTTTTGTAGACTCAATTTAATTGTTCAGAAGGAAGATGATGGGAACATTAATAAATACGATTAAAGCCCCGACTGGTAAAAACTTAACATGCAAAGGTTGGATTCAAGAAGCTGCTATGCGAATGTTGATGAATAATCTTGATCCTAACGTTGCAGAAAGACCTGATGATTTAATAGTGTACGGAGGCTCTGGAAAAGCTGCTCGCAATTGGGATGCTTATGAAGCAATTATCATTTCCTTAAAAAATTTAGAAAATGATGAAACACTTTTAATTCAATCTGGAAAACCGGTTGCAATTTTCAAAACACATGAGAATGCCCCAAGAGTAATAATTTCGAATTCAATGCTTGTTCCTGATTGGGCAAATTGGGATGAATTCCGCCGACTTGAGCAGCTTGGATTAACTATGTATGGACAAATGACAGCCGGAAGCTGGATCTATATTGGAACACAAGGAATACTTCAAGGCACATACGAAACTTTTGCAGAATGCGCACGAAAATATTTTAATGGTTCGCTTACTGGTAAATTTTTGTTAACTGCTGGACTTGGCGGAATGGGGGGTGCACAGCCACTTGCGGCAACTATGAACGGTGCAGCATTTTTAGGTATTGATGTTGACAGATCAAGAATCCAAAAACGACTTGATACGGGTTACATTGATTTAATGACTGACAATTTGGATGAAGCACTAAAACTAATTCTTAATGCAAAGGAAACAAATCAAGCTTTGTCTGTTGGTCTTGTTGGAAATGCTGGAGAAGTTTTGTCAGAAATTTTGAAAAGAAACATTACACCTGATATTATAACAGACCAGACTTCTGCCCATGATACACTGAATGGTTATGTGCCAATGAATATGAAATTGGAAGAAGCATTTGAACTCCGCAAAATTAATCCTTCAAAATATATTGAACTGTCTAGAAGAACTATTGTTGCTCATGTAAAGGCAATGTTAGAGTTCCAAGCACGAGGTGCAGTTGCATTCGATTATGGAAATAATATTAGAGGCGAAGCAAAAGAAAATGGAGTAGCAAATGCTTTTGATATTCCGGGATTCGTTCCAGAATATATTCGTCCTCTCTTCTGCGATGGAAAAGGTCCGTTCAGATGGGCTGCTTTATCAGGTGATCCAAAAGATATTTATGAAACAGACAAAGCTGTGATCGAAACATTTCCAGATAACA
>VGVY01000072.1 GCA_016873835.1 Ignavibacteria bacterium | reverse complement strand
GCGCTCCATACGAGCGCGTGGATTGAAACGCAAACATGTGACGCTTCCAAAGAAGCGTCACAGCAGGATCCCGCCAAAGTGTAATTCTTCAGTATTTCGGTAACAAAGGCGGGAAAACTTGATCTGACACTTGTGAAAATTCTACACTGAAAAAACACTTCTAATGTAACCGCTGAATTATTAACATATCCATTCTATCTATTTATTTTCTGCTTATTACTTCTTTTATTAATTTGCTTATAAGATTTGATTAAATTTTGTGAGATATCCATGAAAAAATTTTTATTATTTCTTCAATCCATTCTTTTCATTTCTAATTCTCTTATTCTATCGCAACAAGACCCCGTATTCCAAAAAATTTATGAGATTGGAATAAAAAATAATAAGGCGATGGTTCATCAAGATTATTTGTGTAATCGGTTTGGCGGAAGATCTACTGGTTCTGATGCATATACGAATGCGGCACAATGGGTATTAAATGAATTTAAATCTTGGGGAATAAAAACTGAGCTTGATGAAGTTGATGAGCTACAAGTTGGTTTTAACCGCGGACCTTGGTTTGGAAAAATGATTAAACCATTTGAAAAATATTTAGAGTTTGGAACTCCTGGTTATACCTCTGGAACAAAGGGAAAACAAAAAGGTTATGTTGTAATTGCGCCGAAGTCTGATTCCGAATTTGATTCGATTAAAATAAAAATAAAGGGAGCCTGGATTTTAATTGATGGAGAAAATAATGGATATCCGCGAGATAATGATTCTATTAGTGCTTCAACAAAAAGATTAATTGAGGCTGGTGCGCTTGGAACAATCCAACTTGCAAAAATTCCATTCAGGTTATATGACGCAAGAAATGTGAACTCATGGAATAAGCTTCCAACTTTTCCTGACATCAAACTACTTGATTCGCAATTCAATGAAATAAAATCAATTGTAGAAAAAGGAGAAGAAGTAATTCTTGAATTTGATATCAGAAATTTTTTCAAGCAAGGACCTATTAAATATCATAATGTTATCGGGTGGATTCCTGGAACTGAGTTTCCAGATGAGTATGTAATTCTTGGCGCGCATCTCGATTCGTACGATCATGCCACTGGTGCAATTGATAATGCATCCGGAGTTTCAAGAATGATGGAAGCAATACGAATTCTTATCGAAGCTGGGGCAAAACCAAAACGTTCAATTATGGTACACCTCTATGCTGCTGAGGAAAGAGGATTAATTGGTTCACGTTCGTGGGTAAATCAAAATAAAGATAAACTTCCAAAAATTTCTATCATGCTAAATAATGACAGCGGTACAAATCCCGTTATTTCAATGGGAGTGCCTAAATCAATTTATGAAGTATTAAAACCTATAATAACACCAATTGAGAAACTACAGTTAAAATATCCTTTCCAACTTACAGAGATCGGGCAATTTCGCAAAACTGGAAGAGGCGGAACTGACAGTCATTCATTTGTAATGGAAGGAGTTCCGGCACCTTGGCTAAGAACTCAAGGACCACATCAATATGGAACAACATGGCATACGCTCCTTGATACTTATGACCAGACTATTCCTGAGGCGCAAGAACATTCTGCATTAGTTTATGCATTGCTTGCATATCAAATTGCTAATATGGAGAATTTGATTCCAAGAGAAGGTGCTTTTGTGCCTGATGGAATTTATGCAGATCTAAATACAAACAAAGGACGTTTTACTATTTCGCTTGATTTTGAAAACGCTACAATGACAGCTGCAAATTTTATTGGGCTTGCAGAAGGATCGATTAAAAATGATGCTGTTGAAAAAGGTAAACCATATTACAATGGAAGCATTTGGCATCGAGTTGTAGCCGGACATGTAATTCAAGCTGGAATGCCAAATACAGAAAAAGAATTTGAAGGTCCGGGCTATCAATTCCCAAATGAAATTTATTCTGGTTTAAGTCACAGCAAAGCCGGTATGCTAGGAATGGCAAATGCTGGCCCTCTAACTAATGGAAGTCAATTCTATATTACTCTTGGCGACCGTTCTTACCTTGATGGAAATTATGCATTGTTTGGTTTTGTATATGATGGAATGGATGTAGTAAATAAAATTGTGCAAGGAGATACTATAAAGAGTATAAGTATAACTCGAATAGGAGAGAAGGCAAATAATTTTAAAGTGACAGACGAATCATTTAAAAAAATGGTTGAAGAAGCAAATAAGAAAGTAAAAGCAGAACAAGAAAAGAAAGCAATTGAAGAAAATATTTGGATTAACAAAAATTATTCGGGTTTAATTAAAACTGACTCTGGGATTCAATATAAAATTCTTCAACAAGGAAGTGGAGAAAAATTATCAGTCGGCATATCTGTTAAAATTAAATACGCGGGGAAAATTTTGATTGATAAAAGTTCGTTTGTAAGCACAGCTGAAGAAGGAAAACCAAACTTCGGTGAAACACCGCAAGAATTTTTATATACAATTGGTATTACAAAAATTAATCCGGCTATCGATCAAATTATTTCTGAAATGAAGCTCGGAGAGAAACGCATTGCAATTGTGCCATTTAATTTAGGCTATGGTTCAAATGTATATTATGGCAAAAGCGAACCGAACAAAAAAAGATTTATGATTTCTCCTTTCAGCACACTGTTCTATGAAATTGAAATTATAGAGTAAATAGTGAATAAAACACATTTAACTAAATAGTCAAAAATAAATGGGTAGAATCTCTTAAATGATTTTAGTAATATGGACAAGAATTCCAGAGGAAATGAACTTATGAAAAACATTAAAAATTATTTACTAATCCTGATTATTACATTAGCCGGATGTGAACCCGCAACTAAATTTGATGAAGAATTACCACTACGAGAATTAACCCAAGCTGAAAAGCAGATCGTATCTGGAACTGAAAATTTTTCCATCAATATTTTTAAAAAGATAGCTCAAGCTGAACCTGATAAAAATGTTTTCATTTCTCCATTAAGTATCTCCATGGCGTTGGGGATGACATTAAATGGAGCCGACGGCAGTACATACCAAGCTATGAAAAATACTCTTTTTCTGCTTGGACTTACTCAGCAAGAAATAAATGAATCTTATCAATCGCTTATAGAATTACTAACAAAGATTGATAATGAAGTTATAATGCAGATTGCTAATTCAATCTGGTATCGCAATTCAATTCAGGTAAAACAACCGTTTATCGAGACAAATCAAAAATATTTCAATGCTGTTGTAAATGCAATGAATTTCAACGATCCGGCAACCGTTAATACTATTAATAATTGGGTGAAAGTCTCAACCAAAGGAAAGATTGAAAAAATAGTTGAGCAAATTAATCCCGAAACTATCATGTATCTAATCAACGCAATTTATTTTAAAGGAACATGGAAATACCAATTTGATAAGAGTAAAACTAAGGATGATGCTTTCACTAAACGTAATGGTCAACAAGTTGCATGTAAAATGATGGATCAAGAAACTCAATTTTCGGTATCTTTTAATGAAATTTTTTCTGCAATTGACCTTCTATATGGTAATGGTAACTTCAGCATGACAATCCTTTTGCCTGATCGAAGCAAGTCTGTTCAAGATGTATTAACCTATTTAACAACAGAAAGTTGGAATGATTTGCTTAAAAGTTTTGGAAAAGCTAAAAAGCGTTTAATGATGCCGCGCTTCAACCTTGAGTATAAACAAAATTTAAATCAAGTCTTAAAAGACTTAGGGATGAGTATTGCTTTTGATCCCGAGCAAGCAGACTTCAAAAAGCTTTACGACGGACCTTTTAACGCATATATAAGTAATGTTGAACACAAAACTTTTATTGATGTGAACGAAGAGGGTACAGAGGCGGCTGCAGTTACTTCTGTTGAGATTGGAGTAACTTCCATTAATGATCCATTGTTCCGTTTAGATAGACCATTTATATATTTAATACGAGAAAAGAACAGCGGTTCAATTCTATTTATTGGAAAAATGGAAGACCCCAGCTTGAAATGAGTTTAATAAATGCAATTTCTTATTGCTTAACAAAAAAGTTTTTAGATTATCCGTGAAATACTGGTCTTTGATTTTTTGATCGCTTACAGCTTTCAGAGCAACAGTAATCATTTTTTGTTTTACACTCATCGCATGTGAGCAGAATAATATCGCAATTCTGATTATGACAATTTATATAATAAGATGTTGCTGTTCCGCAGAAATGGCATTTGCCAATATGTTTTAATTCCTCCTTTTCATTTGGAGTAATAATTCTTCTTTCATCAAATACAAACATGCTACCTTCCCAAAATTTGTCGGGGTATTCATTAATATAATTCCATATTCCCCCGTTTATTTGATATACATCTTTGAAACCTTTTTCAATTAAATATGCAGAAGCTTTCTCGCATCTTATTCCGCCAGTGCAATAAGTAATTATAGTTTTATTTTCTAATCCTTTTAATGAATCTACAAAATCAGGCCAATCTCTAAAAGTTTTTAATTGTGGAGTTATTGCATTTTTAAATTTCCCAATTCTGCTTTCATATTCATTTCGCGCATCGATAATCAAAAAATCTTTTCGACTTTCATATAACTCATTTAGATAATGTGGGTCGATTTTCGTCGCTGTTTTTGTAAGATCAATACTTCCAAAACTGGAATTAACAATTTCTTTTTTGAATCGCACATGAATCTTTTTAAAAGCATGAGAACTATATTTATCTTCTTTGAACCAAACATCGGAAAACTCATTATATCTTTTAATTTCGTGCTTATACAATTCCACATTTTCAAGTAATCCTGAAACAGTTGCATTAATTCCTTCATATGAAATCCATACCCTTCCTAAAATTCCATTGCTCTTACAAAAGACTATGTGATCTTCCACAAATTTTTCTGGTTCTGAAAAAGTAACATATTTGTAAAAAAGAAGGACTCTATAATTTTCCATCACTTACTTTCATAATTATGAAATGAAACACTAAATTTACCAAACAAAGATATGAAATCTTATTTCCCTTTAAAAAATGGTTGCGTCATGAATCTTGCAGTTGTGATTTGTTAAAGGGGATATTATTTCTAGTCATTATTATATTTAGATATCAAAATTGAGCAAAATAAACCACCATGCAAGAACCGAATATTAAAATTGGGGTCTTATCTAATAAAGAAATAAGATTTGACCTATATGGTGAATTTTCATCGTCATCATTCGAAAAAAAATTAAGCGGAAGATTTTCTGTTCAGCTAATTGATGAAAAGTTAGTTCTATATCAAGATTCGAAAGAATTAATAAGTGTAAAAGAACTAATATTTACACCTTACGATATAGAAACCGAATCATTTTTACTTTATGATGTTGTGATTGGAAAGGATTTCCATTGGGAGCGAAAGGAAAAACAGAGATTTCGCGGATCATTGCATATCATAATTGAAGGAAATAATTTAACCGCAATAAATATACTTCCACTCGAAGAATATTTGGTTAGTGTAATTTCTTCGGAAATGAGTCCTAATAGCTCTCCAGAATTATTAAAAGCACATGCAGTTGTATCAAGGAGTTGGCTGCTGGCTCAATTAGAAAAGCAAAAAATTGTTAAGAATAAAAAATCTGTGAAAGAAATTATAACCGATGATGAGATTACTAGATGGTATGATAGAGAAGACCATACAAATTATGATTTTTGCGCTGATGATCATTGTCAGCGTTATCAGGGAGTGACAAAAATAATTAATGAAAATGCTCTCCGTGCAATTGAATCGACAAATGGATTAGTTCTATTATATAACAATTTAATTTGTGATACACGCTACTCCAAATGCTGCGGCGGAATGACTGAAGCATTTGAAAATGTATGGGAATTAGAAAAACATCCCTACCTTGAACCTAGCTTTGATTATAAATTTGAATTAGATGGATTAGACTATGACCTTACAAATAACAAACATGCAGAACGCTGGATTAATACTAATCCTCATGCATATTGCAATACATCAAATCAAAGAGTGCTTTCACAAATACTTGTTGATTTTGACAGACCAACAAATGATTTTTTTAGATGGTCTGTAAAATATACACAAGATGAACTTTCACACCTAATTGGAAATAAAAGTAAAATTGATTTTGGAGAAATTGTTGATCTCATTCCAATTGAAAGAGGATATTCAGGAAGAATTACGCGGCTAAAAATTGTTGGCACTAAAAGAACTTTGATTATCGGAAAGGAACTTGAAATAAGAAGGATGCTCTCAAAATCACACCTTTACAGTTCAGCCTTTTATGTTGAAAAAGAGAATATAGAAAACAATATTCCAAAAAATTTTACAATTCATGGTGCGGGTTGGGGTCACGGAGTTGGCTTGTGTCAAATTGGTGCGGCTCTAATGGGCGAAAAAGGTTATAATTTTGATGAAATATTAGTCCATTATTTTCACAATGCGAAAATTCAAAAAATCTACTAATGAAAGTTCTTATAACATGTCTTTCTTACAGTTGGGGCGGTATGGAAATGTATACACTTCAAACTGCAACTCAATTAAGAAAGAGAAACATTGAAATTGAAATTCTTTGCAGCGATAATTCAATATTTCATAAAGAATCGAAGAAACAAAATTTTGTTTTTCACACTACCAAGTTTAAAAAATACTTTCATCCAATCGAAGTGATAAAACTATCCAAGCTCCTTTCAGAAAAGGAATTTGATTTAATCCATTCTGGCAGTTCAAAAGATTTATGGTTAATGGTTCCATCTTTGAAATTGTTAAAGAAAAAAATTCCATTACTTCTCTCAAAACATTTGGGCTCTTACATAATTAAAAAGGATTTTTTGCATAGGTGGATTTATAATCGTGTTAATTATGTATTAGCAATAAGTAATGTAATTGCAAAAAATTTAATTAATACTACTCCGCTTTCAAAGAAAAAGATTTTATTATTACACAATGGAATAGATACTAGTCGGTTTGATTCAAGTAAAGTTAATTCACAAAAAATTAAAACCGAATTCAATATATCAAATAAAGATTTATTGCTCGGAATGACGGGACGTTTTAGTCCTGGGAAAGGACATGAAGAATTTCTAAAAGCGGCAAATGAGCTGTGCAAAAAATATGATAATTTAAAATTCATGATTGTTGGCGAACCCAGCAAGGGTGAAGAAAGTTATGCCAATGAAGTTAACCTATTGGCTGCAACTCTTGGTGTTAATGATAAAGTAATCTTTACTGGATTTCGTAGTGATATTCCGGAGATACTTTCAGCGCTAGATATTTTTGTGTTTCCTTCACATGCAGAAGCTTTTGGACTGGCACTTGCTGAAGCACTTAGTATGGGAAAGCCGAGTGTTTGTTCAAAATCTGACGGTGTTTTGGATATTGCGATTGAAGGTGAGACCTCGCTGCTCTTTGAAAAACAGAATTGGAAAGATTTGACAGACAAACTTGAATTGCTAATTATTGATGAAAAATTGCGAATCAAATTTGGTATCGCTTCAAGAAAGCGTGCAGTTGAATTGTTCGATATTGAAATCTTTACTGATAACTTAATTAGCATTTACAAAAGTACTTTTATGAATAATTGATTATGACTTTTCTTAATCCGGCAATATTGTTTGGTTTGTTAGCGGCTTCAGTCCCAATTCTATTGCACTTTTTAAATCTCAGAAAACTTAAGAGAATTGAATTCAGCACTCTTGCATTTTTAAAAGAATTACAAAAAACAAAAATCAAAAGGATAAAATTTAAGCAGTGGATATTACTTCTTTTAAGAATTTTAATCATTGTATTTCTAGTTTTAGCCTTTGCACGTCCAACGATAAAAAGCTCTTCGTTCGATTCATCAACTTCAAAAACCTCTGCTGTGTTTATTATTGACAACACATTCAGTATGTCTGTAGTTTCGAATGATGGATCTTCATTTAACAAAGCAAAGCTCATTGCAAAAACCCTAGTTGAAGGCTTTAATAACGGCGATGAAATTGAAATAATCCCAGTTTCCAGAACTAGTGGAAAAAAATATAATCTAATTTCAGATCTAACTCTTATCAAAAAAGAAATTGATGAATTGCAATTAGCGACTCAAAGAACAACATTATACGAGACTATTTTGCATGCTGGCGAATTGCTTTTTAATTCCGATAATTTTAATAAAGAACTTTACATCCTTACTGATTTGCAGATGGGAAGTTTTTATAATTCAAAAGAAGAGCTATCTAATCTTAATAAACTTTTATCAGGCGTCCGGATTTATTTGATTAATATTTCTGACAAAGAAATATCTAACATTGGTATTGACAGTCTATCCGTTAACAATCAGATATTTGAAAAAAACAAAATCATCAGTTACACTGGTTATATAAAGAATTATTCAAGTAAGCCAGTTAGTAATTCTATAGCATCACTTTTTATCAATGGAAAAAGAACTGCTCAGCAAAGTTTTTCTCTAACTCCAAATGAAACAGCCAAATTAAATTTTGAATCGGCAGTTTTAGATACTGGACTCAATTCTGCTTTATTAGAATTAGAAGATGATGATATTATTTTTGACAATAAACGGTTTTCCGGCTTTTATGTCCCATCTCAATTAAAAGTATTGCTATTATATGAAAGTAAGGAGGATATATTTCACTTAAGTTTAGCACTCAAGAATGATTACAATAGATCAATTGAAATAAAAGAAACGGCGATTTCTCAAACAACAACGATAGACTTCAGTAATTATAACTTAATAATCATTGTGGGGGCTGAACAATTTTCGAATGTTGAAAAATTACGAAGCTACATTCAAAATGGCGGCGGCACATTATTATTTCCGGGTTCTAAAAGTACAATTAATTCTCTTAAAATATTTTCTTCGAATTTTGGTTTATCTACGCCAATGTCATTTGTTGGAAAAATAAATTCAGTTGAAAATTTCTTAGAGTTTGAAAAAACTGACCTACAGCATGCAATTTTATCTGATCTATTCACAGACAATTTGAATACCAAAATTGAATCACCAAAGGTTTATTATTCACTATCAACGTTAAAAAAATCAAATGAAAGAACTCTGATTTCTCTTCAAAATAAAAATTCTTTTTTAAGTGAGTTTTCTTTGGGATCGGGAAAAATTTTATTATTCAACACTGCCCCTATTCTCAGTTGGTCAGACTTTCCAATAAAATCATTATTCGCTCCGTTAATCCAACAATCCATTTTCTATTTATCTTCAAAGAACTTTAATGCAAAAAATATTTTTGCTGGAGAAGAAATTCTTTTGAACTTGCAAAATGCTAAATCGAAAAACATCAAAGTCGTGTTGCCCCAGAATAGAAATGATTATTTTAATATTGATCTTAATTATTCACAACAATATTATAGTTATTACAAATCGGATCTTGTTGGATCCTATAAATTTTATTCTGGCTCTCAAATGTTTGATTTTGCAATTGCAAACCACGATCCCAAAGAATCAATTTCTAGTTATCATAGTGCTTCTGATTTTGAAGTATTCCTTAATCAGGTAAATTTTGGCGGAGAAGTAATTGTGTTAGAGCCTGGAAGTGATTTTTTAAAGACAGTTTATCAATCTCGATTGGGAAGCGAACTTTGGAAACTTTTTATTTTATTAACTTTATTGGTGGCAATAATTGAAATGTTAGTCTCTAAAAGTTCTAAAAAGGATTTATCAGAGTTGACCAAATGATCGAAATAAAACAGAACAGAACTGAACGAGCAATATTAATTTCACTTTCAACTGCTGATATATCTAAAAAGTATTCCGAAGAGCATCTTGACGAGCTGGAATTATTAGCAGATACTGCCGGTGCAGAAACAGTATTCAAAATTATTCAAGATAAATACCGTCCAGATCCAGCATATTTTATCGGTAAAGGAAAAGCAGAAGAAGTTGCCCAATTAATTGAGCTTAATGACATCCAACTAGTAATTTTTGATGACGATCTGAACCCAACACAACTTAGAAATCTTGAAAAACTATTTGAACGGAAGGTAATAGATCGCAGTGGATTAATACTTGATATATTTGCTTCGCACGCAAAAACACGTGAATCAAAAACACAAGTTGAACTTGCCCAGCTACAATATCTCTTACCTCGATTAACACGAGCATGGACTCACTTATCAAAGCAATATGGCGGTATTGGAACAAAAGGTCCGGGTGAAACCCAAATTGAAACTGACCGACGAATGATAAGGGCAAGAATAAGTAAGCTGAAAGAGAATCTAAAAAAGATTGAATTGCAGCAGCAAACAAAAAGTGCTCAAAGAAAAAATTTTATTTCTGCAACTTTAGTTGGTTATACCAATGCTGGGAAATCAACTTTACTTAATAGATTAACTTCGGCTGGTGTTCTTGCAGAAAACAAATTATTTGCAACTCTTGATTCTACTACAAGAAGTCTTGAGTTAGACAAAAATAAGAAAATTATGCTGAGCGATACTGTGGGATTTATAAGAAAACTTCCGCACAGTTTAGTCGCATCATTTAAAAGCACTCTTAATATTGTCCGCGATGCTGATATTATTCTTCATATAATCGATATAACTCATGACTTTTTTGAAGATCACATTCAGGTTGTTGATGAAACATTAAAAGAATTGGAAAGTGATTTAAAAATTCAATTGAAAATTTTTAACAAAATTGATGCATTAATCGATAAAAATAAATTGGATTATATAGTTAATAAATTCCCCAGTTCTATATTTATCTCAGCTGAACGAGGAATCGGTATAACAAAATTAAACGAGGTTCTGCTTGATATATACGAAAATAATTTTGTTGAAAAAGAAATTAGATTAAAACACGAAGAATCAAAGATGATTTCAAAAATTTATGATCTTGCCGAAGTTCTTGAAACTATTTATGAAGATGATTATGTTTTCTTAAAATATAGAGCAAACTCAGCAAATCATGCCATTATTAATAAACTAATTAGTAAAACAGAATGAGGATATAATGAAAAAAGCAATCTCTCTAATTTTATTTTTTCTGCTTACAACCCTTTCATCAATTGCACTTGCGCAAATTCAAGGTGGAACTTTTTTTGTTGATAATTCAACTAAGAATTTTACATTGAATGCAAATGAAGGTAAGCGTGAAATAGCGGTTGAAATTAACTTTTCTAAACCTTTCATAGAAAAACCCACAGTTTTAGTCGCTCTCTCTTTGATTGATCTTCAAGGAGAAAAATTTGAAGTTCAAGCAAATTTAAAAGTGAATCAAACGCTTGAATCGAGAGGATTAAAAATTGCTGCCGATGCAACTGGGATTTCTCGTGATGGATTTGTATTAAAAATAGTAGTTTGGGGAAATACAAAGATTAATGCAGCTGGCGGAAGTTGGTTTGCATTTGTTCAGTAAAGTTAATGTAGTTTTTCTGTTCCCTCTGTGGGGGGTTTTATTTTTTTATAGATACTCTCTCTTCCAAGCCGTTCT
>VGVY01000071.1 GCA_016873835.1 Ignavibacteria bacterium | reverse complement strand
AACTTAAATCTTTATAAAAATTTTTCCTTCTTCACTTTGACTTTACCCGGAATAACTTGTTAGCGGCCATGTAACCGATGCCGATTGTGAATATATATTTGCAGTAACGCACACAAAGAAAAGAACTACAAACAATTTATTTATTCTATTCATTTTATAACCTCTGTAGATTTTATTAAATAATTTCGCCGTCTTTAATGATTATTGACGATTTGTTTTTCAAATTCTTATAGGATTTTTTTAGTTTAGCAAGAAGATCTGATGGAACATTTGGATCTTTTTCTAAATCGTTTATAGCTTCTTCAATTGACATATACTCTTTCATGGTAGAATTCTCCGGCTCCTTTTTAATAATTAATAGCGGAGCTTTTGTTTCTTTCTTTCTATTTCCAATTAATTCTGAGATTTTCTTAAAGATATCCAAGGGTCTTCGTCTGTTTTTGTGACGAAATTATATTTGGTTTGCGGGCATTACAATGGCGAACAAGTATTCGTGATTTTATTTTAAGTAAACGGTAGGTTTTACCAAATTAACGGTTGAGTAATAGATATAGGATTTAATTAGCAGAAGTAATTTTATACAATTGAGGCGGCAAGGAAATGATAACTTCAGTTCCGTGAATATTTTCATTTCGAATATTTAGGTCTTCTATCATGATAGGTTTTGGAAGTTTCATTTTTGTGCTTAATAACTTAAGGCGTTCTTCAATAATTTTTATTCCTTTTGAGATATGATCTTCTCTCTTTTGTTTCTGTGCTTCTTTAATGCCTATTCCGTTATCTGTAATTTTTATTATTAAAGATCGTACTTTTATTAAATCTATTTCAACATTTTCAAATGCAAATGAAATTGTAAGCAATCCATTTTTGTTTGAATTGATTATCCCGTGCCAAAGTGAATTTTCAACGAAGGGCTGAATTATCATGTTAGGTATCATCGTATTATCAGTAGTAATTTCATCATCAACATTTATCTCGTACCTAAACTTTTCCTGGAAGCGGAGTTTTTCAAGATCGAGATAAAGTCTCAGCCGTTTTATTTCTTCCGATAAAAGAATAAATCCGCTTCCGGCAGTATCAAGATTTTTTCTGATCAGTTTTGCCATCATTGCGATGTAATTATTTGCCTCTTCATTTTTTTGATGATTGATAAGATACTGCACCGAGTTGAGTGAGTTAAAAATAAAATGCGGATTCATCATTGCAGACAATGCTTGATGTTTGAGGTCGTTTATCCGTTCTGTGAGTTCCAATTTATCGCGGTTTCGCTTTGAGAGTAGTTTAATCCTCCACAAAACAATTGCCAGAATAGTTAAAAGAATTACTCCAAAAATTAGAAGAATAAACCAGATAGTTTCAACAAAACGCGGAAGAATTGTAAATGAAACTGTAATCGCTTTACTCCAGTTAGTATTTTGTGCTTTAGCAGAAATATCAACTATATACTTGCCATGTTTTAATGATGTGAAGTTTAGAAAGTTTTGATCAGTTTCTATCCAGTCATTATTTAATTTGTATTTGTACCTAATTGCGCCTGGTGAAGAATAATTCAATCCGGCAAATTCGATGTAGACATTATTCGCTTCGGGTTCAAAGACCAATTCTTGATTATTTGAATAAATCGAATCACCGGCTTGAATGCTTATTAACTTCATCTCGGGAGGCTTTGGATGAAACTCATCGAACAATTTTACATCGAGCAAAGAGAAACCGCTGCTGGTTCCAACATATAAAATATTTTTTTCTTCATCATAAAAAAGTGAAAGCACTTCATCTGTTGTCAAACCCGATTTGCTATTCAAAAAAATTATTTCTGTGCTATCGAATAAATATAGTCCCCGCATAGTTCCAATCCAGATTCTTCCTTTTTTATCTGATGTAATTGAAGTTGAGAAGGAAAGGTCGTAACCATTTATGCTTTTGTATTCTGAAACAGAACCATTACTTAAATCATAATTTGCAATTCCTAAATCACCGGCGAACCAAACTTTATTTTTTTTGTCTTGATAGATTGCTTTTATTCTTGAATTCAAAACCGGGTTTGAAGTGAAAAAAGTTTTATCCCATTTTGCTTTTCCCGCTGTTTCAGTAAAATTAGATAATTTGCATAAGCCAAGGGTTGAACCTACCCAAATGCTGCCTTGTGTATCTTCATATAAATCATTGAATCGGTTTGATAAAGCACTGTCGCCAAAAATATAATAAAGTTGATAAGTAGATTTGTTTGTGTGAAAATTTCTATGAAGTCGTAAATGGTTTCCGGTTGTTCCAAATATGTTCAAACCATTTTTTGTTCGAATAAAAGATGGACGGTTATTGAAATAAAAATTTTCTCCTTTATAAATAACTTTTTCTTTATCAATTTTCGGAAAACCGCCGGTAATATAAACACCATCATCAAACACCTTGACGTTGAATATGTATTCAGTCAATGGGCTTTTCGGGTCTTTCTTTATATGCTCGAATTTATTTTTATAAAATAAATTCACTCCGTTGTATGTGCCTATAAAAATTCTGCCGTTATTATCCTTTGTAATTGAATGGACACTGTTATTACTTAAGCCGTCTTCTTCAGTATAACTTGATAAAAAGAAATTCGTAAGGCAATAAACACCCTTGCCGTAAGTTGCAGCCCAAATGTTTCTTTCTTTATCTTCAAACAGATGATTTACGTTTGTGGTTTGAAGATTCATTTTACTTCCTATATTAATAATCTCTTTTGAGTTGTAAGGAATTTTAAAGAGACCTTTATTCATTACGGAGAACCAGAGATTTCCTTTTTTATCTCTCAGCAAGTTTGATACTTCATTATTACCGCCGACATTTATTTTGTAAGTATCAATCACCTTGTTGTTTTTGATGTGATAAATATTCCCTTTCGAGCCGATATAAAAACTTCCGTCGCCGCCATCTGCCATACAATACGCTTCTATATTTGGATTTTCTTCAATGTCAATTTTGTTTGCAACATCATTCTTTATTTCAAATAATCCTTTTTTTGTCAGCGCAATTATTCTTCGGTTTGATAAGATATCAATTTTATTTAGTGTGAACAGTTCAAGATAAATTACATTGAACGATGGTTTGCTTGAATTATTTTTATTAAAGACGTTTATATAATCACCTCTTGTATTAGCAAATAATTTATTGTTCTTTAATGTTGGAATATTTATAAGAAACGCAATTCGTTCCAGTTTTCCTTTAGTATCATCATAGTAATTTTCAATCTTCCCTTTATTTAGAACATTAATTCCTCTTTCATAATTGCCGAAGAAAATTTCATCATTAATTCCTATTGCAATAGAAGTGATCATGTTTGAATTAAGTCCGTTTTCAACTGTGTAAGTTGTAAACCGTTTTCCGTCAAATCGGCTTGCCCCGTTTTGTGTTGCGAACCAGATGAATCCTTCTTTGTCTTGAATTGTTTGAAACACCGTTGCAGATGCAAGTCCGTCTGCTGATGTGTAGTGGTAATAGGATGGGGTTTGTGAGTAAATTATTCCGCTGAGGAAAAAAGTTACAGCAAGTGCTACTAAAAGATGGTAAGGAATGGTAACGTACGGCTTTATGAGTCTTAGTGGTTTATTCTTAAAAAGATTTACCACTAAGACACAAAGTCCACAAAGAAACCATAGGAAAAATGGACTGATGAAAACCAAAGCTTCACTTAATCTAATCATAAAATAATTTCGATTAATAGAAATGAATACTTTCAAAGCGGCTTCAGTATTGTTTTAATTTTTTTCAAAAACTCCGGCGCTTTTCGGCGTGAGATTTCCACTTTACTTCCGTCAATCATAGTTGCATAACCGCCGCTTACTTTTGAATAATCATTAATATGCTTCAAGTTGATTATGTGTGATTTATGAGTTCTAAAAAAATATTTATCCGAAAGTGTATTTTCAAACTCCTTTAATGTGCGGGAGATGATTTTATTTTTTCCCTCTGTCAAAATTATTTTAGTGTAACATCCTTCAGCTTCAAGCCGTATAATTTTATCAGCCAGCACTACTTCAAATCCATGAGATGCCGGCAGCATCAGTTTATCTGATTCGGTTGGTGACTCTACACTTATCTTTTTATTTTTTAGTGCTAAAAGTTTTTTAATAGTTTGTTTTAGTTCTTTAATATTGATTGGTTTCAGTAAATAATCTACCGCGCCGGCTTTAACTGCCTTAATTCCAAATTCTTCGTAGGCGCTTACAAATACAAACATAAAATTGCGGTCTTCAAATTCGGCGAGAAAGTCAAAGCCATCGAGTACGGGCATATTGATATCTAGAAAGACAACATCGGGTTTATGAGAGCTGACAAGTTTTTTTGCTTCATTAACAGATTCGGCTGTTCCAAGAACTTCAACTTCTGGACAGTAATCAATGAGAATTTTTTTAAGATTTTCGCGCCCGTGGAGTTCGTCGTCAACTATAATTACTTTGAGATTATTCATAATTTGTACTTGTATTACGCTCAAATAATTTTATTGCAATTCTTTTAATTTTTTTTATAATCACATTTCGCTCAGTCAAAGTAATGAGTAAGTAATATTAAGTCAATAGGTCTTAAGTTAATACCGAATAAGAGAGTGCAAAAAAAATCCCGACTATTGTCGGGGCTCAATTACAAATCTACTCTTAATTCTTCATTCACTACACTTCCATAATTTCTTTTTCTTTGTGTTTAATTAATTCCTCAACCATTTCTGAATGTTCATCGGTAAGTTTTTGAGTTTCTTTTTCAGCTTCTTTTAATTGATCTTCTGTAAGTTCTTTATTTTTTTCCATTTTTTTAAGATGGTCATTAGCATCTCTGCGAACGTTGCGAAGTGCAATTTTCGATTCCTCGCCAAATTTTTTAACTAGTTTTACTAACTCCTTCCTTCTCTCTTCAGTCAACATGGGAATAGGAATTCTGATATTAGTTCCATCACCAATTGGATTTAATCCAAGGTCGGAAGCAAGTATAGCTTTTTCAATAATTGGCACCATTGTTTTATCCCAAGGTGTGATAGAAAGAGTATGCACATCTAATACAGATACATTGCCAACTTGGTTTAATGGACTTAAGGTTCCGTAATAATCCACTTTTATTCCATCAAGAAGAGCAGTTGTAGCTTTGCCGGTTCTAATCTTCGATATTTCACTTCGGAATGCTTCTACCGTTTTATCCATTCTATGCTTAGCATCTTTTATGTAAGTATTATTCATCATATCTGCCTCTTGCTTGTTACTTTACTATTTCTGTTACATTAAAATTTCCAACAGAGGTACCAATATTTTCACCAGTTACAACTTTTAATAAATTACCAGCTGAATTCATATTAAACACAATTATCGGTAGGTTATTTTCTTGGCATAAACTGATAGCAGTTAAGTCCATTACACGTAAATTCTTTTTCAGAACATCCATATAAGCTATTTCTTCAAATCTTATTGCATTAGGATGCTTTTCAGGATCCCTATCAAAAACACCATCAACACGAGTGCCTTTCAAAATTGCACTCGCTTCTATTTCAACAGCGCGAAGCGAAGCTGCAGTATCAGTACTAAAGTAAGGATGCCCGGTACCAGCACCAAAAATTACAATTCGTTTTTTTTCTAAATGTCTTATAGCTCTTCTTCTAATATAAGGTTCGGCAATTGCCTCCATATTAATCGCACTCATTAAGCGAGTAAAGATACCTTTGTTTTCAAGAGCGTTTTGAAGAGCAAGTGAATTGATAATTGTTGCCAGCATTCCCATCTGATCGCCAGTAACTCTATCTATACCTTGATCTGTTGCATTCAAACCACGATAAATATTACCGCCGCCAATTACAATTCCAACTTGTACACCTAAGTCATGAATTTTTTTTATTTCATCTGCAAAATAAGTTAAAACCTTCGGATCGATACCAAAGGATTCGTTTCCCATTAGTGATTCGCCGCTTAACTTTAGCAGAATTCGTTTGTATTTAATTTTATTAGTCATAACCTAATTCCAATATAAAAAAAAAGGTCTTATTTAGAAATAAGACCTTTTAATGAATCATTTATTTTCATCACTTATGTGAAATCGCTTAAACAGCGTTATCCTAACCTGAGTGGAATTCTTTTTGTTAAAGTCTGCAATTAAATCGCCAACTTTTTTAGAATTCTCTTTAATAAAAGCTTGTTCCAAAAGGCAATTCTCCTCAAAGAACTTATTCAGCTTTCCAACTGCAATTTTCTCCAATACTTGTTCCGGCTTTCCTTCTTTGCGTGCTAATTCTTTATAAATATCTAATTCTTTTTCAATTACAGATTTGTCAACTTCTTCTCTGTTTACAGTTAACGGTCTCATTGCAGCAACTTGCATTGCAACATCTTTAATAATTGGTTGAAGTTCTTCAACGTTATTTGAAGGTACATCATCAACTCTTACTAACACACCAAGTTTGGATCCATGATGAACGTAATCAACAACTTCTCCATTGTAACTATTGACAATTGCGAATCTCGAAACTTCAATTTTTTCACCAATTTTACCAATTAATCCATTTAGTTCATCTGATATAGATTTACCATTTAAATTTTCTTTCATTAAAGCATCAACATCTTTTGGATTTTTTTTAACAACAACATCCATAACAAATTCTGAGAACCCTAAAAAGTCTTCACTTTTAGCAACGAAATCAGTTTCGCAATTAACTTCCAATATTGCAGCTGATTTGCCATTATTAATAACTTTAGTTAAAACAACGCCTTCAGTTGCACTTCTTTCTGCTCTTTTTGCGGCAACAGCAGCTCCTTTTTTTCTTAAAATTTCCACTGCCTTCTCAAAATCGCCGTTAGATTCTTCTAATGCTTTTTTACAATCCATCATACCAGCGCCGGTTTTCTCTCTTAAATCTTTCACTTGATTTGCACTTACTGCCATAATTTGTTTACCTCTTTTTCAATTCTATTATTAAAAAAATTATTCTTGTGTTGGTTCTTCCTTTTTCTCTACTTTAGGTTCACTTTGCTTTGGTTCAGCTTTTTTATCTTTCTCAATTTTCCTTTGATCTGGTCTTGGTCTTCTATCTTGTCTTCCTTTTCTATCTCCTCTATGTTCATCCTTATTGTCAAAACGGACTCTTCGAATTTTTCCTTTAGACTCTTTCTTATTTTGATCTTCAGATTCAGCTTCAGTTACTTTTTTATCACGTTCTTTTTCTGCAGCTTCTTGTGCTCTTAATTCTTTCGATTTTGCATTGCCAACAATTACAGCATCTGCAATAGCTTTAGTAATTATTTCTATTGCTCTAGAAGCATCATCATTGGCTGGAATTATAAAATCAATAGGATCAGGATCACAATTTGTATCAACTATCGCAAAGATTGGTATATTTAATCTTAAAGCCTCTTTGATTGAAATTTGTTCTTTCTTTATATCTACGACAAATAATGCGCCCGGAAGTTTTGCCATTGTTTCAACACCATCCAATACTTTGCGCAGCTTATCTTTTTCTCTTGTTAGGAATAATCTCTCTTTCTTTGTAATCTTTTCAAATGTTCCATCGCTTTCCATCTTTTCAATATTCTGCAATCGTTTAATACTTTTTCGAATGGTTGAATAATTTGTTAGCATACCGCCAAGCCATCGTTCGCTTACCCAATTACTTTCAGATCTTTTCGCTTCAGCAGCAATAGTATGTTTAGCTTGCTTTTTAGTACCAACAAATAAAACTCTTTTACCTTGAGAAACTATTTCAGTCATTGATTCTGCAGCCGCAATAATAGCCTCTTGTGTTTTTTTCAAATCAAAAATGTGAATCCCATTTTTTTCCATAAAGATGTATGGTTTCATTTTAGGATTCCAGCGACGTGTTAGGTGCCCAAAATGAGCACCGGCTTCGATAAGCTCAGTGAGTTGTACTTTAGACATTTTTTCTCCCGTTATACTTCTACTCTCTTCCTCTCTGCCTTTCATCCCCATTTATAGGGACACGGTGACAAATCCGAGAGTATGATTATTGTTAATTAATAAAAAATTATCTCTTAGAGAATTGGAATCTTTTTCTTGCTTTCTTTTGCCCATATTTCTTTCGTTCAACCATACGAGGATCTCTTTTAAGAAGCCCTTCTGATTTTAATGAAGAACGAAAGTCGGAATTTACATTTTCTAATGCACGTGCAATTCCTAAACGTACAGAATCCGATTGCCCAGAAACTCCACCGCCATTTACTTTAGCAAATACATCATATTTTCCTAAAGTTTCTGTTGCAATGAACGGATGAAGAAGATTATCTCTATGTTCTTTTAAGGGAAAATATTTTTCTACTTCTTTATCATTGATTGTAATTTTTCCTGAACCGCTTCTTAAATAAACTCTTGCGATTGCATTCTTTCTTCTTCCAACAAAAATTTTATCTACCATTAAATAACTCCATTATAAACTATATGGAACTGGCTGCTGTGCGCTATGTGGGTGCACATCACCTGAATAAACTTTTAATTTTTTAATCAACTTATTACCCAATCGTGTTTTAGGCAACATCCCACGAACAGCGTGTTCAATTATGTATTCGGGTTTTTTTGCTTTTATCTCAGAAAGGGTTTTTGTTTTTCCACCACCTGGATACATTGAGTGGGTGAAATAAGTTTTTTTAATTTCTCTTTTACCAGTAAGTTTTATTTTTTCAGCATTAATCACAACAACAAAATCACCAGTGTCCATGTTAGGTGTAAAAATCGCTTTATTCTTTCCTCGAATAATTCGGGCTACTTTAGCTGCTAATCTTCCTAAAATTTGATCTTTTGCATCAATCAGATACCATTTATGATCAACATCTTCGGTTTTAATGAATTTTGTAATTCTTTCTTGCTTCAAAACATCCTCCAAAATGCGAAATTCTATTTTTCAAAGGTTTCAAATATATTTCTAAGTGGTTAGAATGTCAAGAAACATAAGTAATATTTAATTAGCTTAATTATTATTTTAGGATTGATTTATCATGATTTTTCATCAATAAACTATGTTTTCAGATATTTTATGAAAATTCTAATTACCGGCGGATCTGGATTTTTAGGGATTAATCTTATACGATTTCTCCTTCAGAGAAAGTTTGAGATTGTATCATTAGATATTGCTGATTTCGACTATCCGGAAAAAAATAAAATTATGGAGATTAAAGGAGATATAAGAAAAAAGGATTTAGTAGAAAAATCGCTTCACGGAATAGATATTATCATTCATACAGCTGCTGCATTACCGCTTTATACTCCAGAAGAAATATATACCACTGATGTTGAAGGCACACGAAATCTTTTAGAAGCAGCTTTCAAAAGAAAAATTAATAGATTTATACATGTTTCATCGACCGCTGTTTATGGAATTCCCCATCACCATCCACTTTATGAAAATGACAAACTTGATGGTGTTGGTCCATACGGAAAAGCAAAAATTCAAGCTGAAGATGTATGTCTTGAATTCAGAAATAAAGGAATGTGTGTTCCAATTTTGCGCCCTAAATCTTTTATTGGTCCAGAGCGACTTGGCGTGTTTGCGCTGTTTTATGACTGGGCTAAAGATGGAAAAAATTTTCCTATGATTGGAAAAGGAAACAATAGGTATCAATTACTCGATGTTGAAGATTTATGTGAAGCAATTTATTTAACAATAACTCTTCCAAAAGAAAAAGTGAACGATATTTTTAACATTGGCGCAAAAGAATTCACAACTATGAAAGAAGATTACCAAGCAGTTTTGGATTATGCTGGTTACAGAAAAAGAATAATTGGACTACCTGAAAAGCCGATAATTATTGCTCTCAAATTTTTAGAAGCACTAAAACTTTCTCCCCTTTATAAATGGGTTTATGAAACTGCGTCCAAAGATTCCTTTGTGTCGATTGAAAAAGCAGAAAATATTTTAGGTTACAAGCCAAAATATTCAAACAAAGATGCGTTGATAAGAAATTACAAATGGTATCTTGATAATTTAGAATCTTTCAAAGATCAATCGGGCATTAGTCACCGTGTACCTTGGAAACAAGGAATTTTAAAATTTGCTAAAATATTTTTTTAATTATGAGTGGAAAGTTAATAATTAGGAAATGTGAAGCTGATGATGTAGAAAAAGTTCGGAATGTATTAAGACTATCATGGCAGCAAGCATATTCTCCTTTTGTACCACAAAAAGATTTGGATTATTACCTAGATAAAGAATATTCAATTAATCGATTGCAAGAAATTTTTCATAATCCAAATTTCATTTGTTTTGTTGCAACAGTTGAAATGAAAATCTGTGGTTGGTTAAAATTGACGATAAATAAAAATGAAAATCGTTTTTACCTTTCATCAGTCTATGTTTTACCTGAAAATCAAAAAATGAAAATTGGCGATAAATTATATCAAATTGCACGCGGCGAAGCAAAACAAAAAAATTATAATGAAATTTATGTCGGCGTTATCAAGCAAAACGAAATAGCATTGAAGTGGTACAAAAAATTAGGATTCGAATTTTTCGAAGAACTTCCATTTGCAATGGGAAATACCTCAATACCACACCTGATTGGCAGATTATGTTTAAGTAAATAAACTCCATTTTTTTTATCTTTGCACTCAACAAAAAGAGGAATTCATGGCAACAAAAAAAGATTATTTAAAAGAAGTAATAAAACATATTGATATAAAAGAACACAATGTAATTAAGCTTGTCGATTCGATGGAAAACATGGCATTTAGCGCCAGAGATCTACACAGAGCTGCAAAAATATATGAAACTATGTTGACTGATGATAATTGTGCTGTTATTCTTACGTTGGCCGGCAGTCTTTTCAGTGCTGGATTGAAGAGAGTTGTATATGATTTGGTTTCTAATAATATGGTTGATGCAATTGTTTCAACTGGTGCAATTATGGTTGATCAAGATTTTTTTGAAGCATTAGGATTCAAACATTACATGGGGTCTCCATTCGTTGATGATAACGAAATGCGTGAACTTCACATTGATAGAATATATGATACATTTATTGACGAAGACGAACTGCGCATTTGCGATGATACAACTGCTAAAATTTTCGATTCACTTGAACCGCGTCCATATTCATCACGCGAACTCCTCTGGCATTTTGGAAAATATCTTGAAGAAAATGGCGGACCAAAAGTAGACGACAGTGTAATTTGGGCAGCATACAAACACAACGTTCCAATCTTTGTTCCAGCTTTTTCTGATTGCTCTGCTGGATTTGGAATTGTAATGCATCAGCATAACAATCCGGAAAAACATTTATCGTTTGATTCTGGAAAAGATTTTCTTGAATTGACTCAAATAAAACTTAATTCAAATGAAACTGGAATATTTATGATTGGCGGCGGCGTTCCAAAAAACTTTACTCAGGATATTGTTGTTGCTGCGGATATTCTTCAAGAAGATGCACCAATGCATAAATATGCTGTTCAAATTACGGTTGCAGATGTTCGTGACGGCGCTCTTTCATCCTCTACTCTTAAAGAAGCAAGTTCATGGGGAAAAGTTGCAATGAGTTTTGAACAGATGGTTTATTCTGAAGCTACTATTGCAATGCCTCTTGTTGCCGGCTATGCCTATCACAAGGGCGCTTTTAAAAATAGAAGGAAAAGAGAATTGCAAAAATTGTTTCTTAAAGAAGCAGTATCTGTAAAATAATCTTATCAAAGCAACCTTCGAGGTTTTCAAACCTCGAAGGTTATATTAACTCATTTCATTAAAATCATCTTTTTCGTTTTTGTGAATTTAGCAGCTTTCAATTGATAAAAATAAACACCACTTGGTAATTGAGAATTACGAATTGAGAATTGAGAATTATAAGTTCCAGGTTGTAAAAA
>VGVY01000070.1 GCA_016873835.1 Ignavibacteria bacterium | reverse complement strand
ATTATCATCGGTTGGATTTAAACTTATCTAAAAAATTTCAGATTGGGGGATTCAAATTTACAATTGATCTAAGCGCATTAAATGTTTACAATAGAAAAAATCTTTTTTATTTCAGACGAGATACCGGAGAACGGGTGGACATGCTTCCGTTTTTACCATCTGCAAGCATAAAGGTCGAATTATGAAAAATTTAGCATTTGTATTCTTTCTCGGTTTTTTAATTATTACATTAAATTCTTGTGATGACCAGGTTGAGCCAAAAACTGATTTTAGCCAAGTCTATACACTTAATTGTATAATTAGAACTGATTCCTCGTTTCAAGTTGCAACAATTACAAGATCATATAATGTTGATGGTTATGACCCATACACTAACACTGATGATCCATTCATTAAAGGAGCCAAGGTTAGAATTTATTATAACAACAATGTGTATAATTTAAAAGATACTTCAATTGCAAGATCTGCTGACTCACGTTATAAAGCTCCGATAAATTTTTATTACACAAAAAATCTTTTTCCACAGCATAGCTTACCGATTAGAATTGAAGCAGAACTTCCGAATGGAAAAGTCTTAAGTTCATCGGGAGAAATTATTTCACCGAACACATTATATCTTTATTCTTCGTCCCCGTCAATCCCTTCATTAAATCCAACTAGTAGAATTAATTTTAATTGGGGCGAATTGGGATTGATCTATAGAACCAAAGGCGTTTACTACGCCCCAGAATTAGCAATTTTATATACACATGAAAAAGACGGTGTGAAAACAAATTATCAGAAAAAAGTTGCAATGTATTACATTCCGGGCTCACCTGATAAACAGCCGGTTTACCCTCAAATTCAAACTAATATTTTGTCAGCCGGTTTTGAAATAGACGCTATTACTAGAGCAATGGAAGAAATTTCTTCCGGTGATCCGAATAAGAAAAATTATAGAATTGAAAAAGCATTTTTTAGACTGCTTGCTATGGATGCCGGATTAGCAACTTTTTATTCCGCTCAAAAAATATTTCTTGATGAATTTTCTGTTCGCTTGAATCAACCAGAGATTACAAATATAACTGGAGGGCTGGGCGTATTTGGAACTTATACAATTAAAAATATTGAATTGGAAATTCAACCAGCTTTTATAGAATCATTCGGGTACCGGTATTAATTAATGATATGATATTTCATATTCGAAAAACATTTTTATTTATTGCTATAATTATATTCATTATAGGCTGTGCCTCCTCACCTCGATTTACTAAAACAAGAAATATTGAAACTTCTTCATCCGAGAACGGAGTTTTGGAAAAATATAAAGACCACCCAGTTCTTGAAACGCAGACTGGAATTGCATCTTTTTATGCAGATAAATATCACGGCAAAATTACTTACGGCGGTGATGTTTATAACATGAATGGAATTTCTGCCGCCCATCAGACATATCGAATGGATACAATTATTCGCGTTACTAATCTTTCAAATGATAGGAAAATAATTCTCAGAATAAACGATCGAATGCCATTCTGGGAAGATCGAATTATTGACCTTTCTCTCGGCACTGCAAGAAGACTCGATTTTGTTGAGAAAGGATTAACCGAAGTAAAAATTGAAGTGCTAAAATGGGGCGAAGGAAGGAAATAATATTTTTATATAAAGGAAGTAAAGCTGGAGTTACGCTTTGTCAGTTGAAGTGTGGATTGCATCAAATTAGTCAGTCTTCGACAAGTTCAGACTGACTTAAATAGGCTATTAAAATCACCTAATAAAATTTAAAAATCACTTCTCAAATTTCCACCAGTAGTAATACTGGTTTTCTAATTCATCTAAAGACGGCATTGGGAAAAATTTAGTTTCATCGCAGCAAGCAAACCAAAAACCATGGCGTAAAAATTTATACGAAAGATCGCGTAGTATTCCGCCAAGGCTAATTGTTTTTGTTAGCTTATCCGGATGATTAATCAGTTCAGTAATGCAGTCATAAAATCTGGATGGATTTACACCTGGCAAATCAATGTGCGGAAGCTCCTGGTTTTTATTACTTTCAATAAAATTATCGACATCAAAATCAATTTGAGCAAACAGAATTTTAGGAGCTCCTTTTGCTTTTTGTGTAGTAATAAATTTCCCAAACTCTTTATGATCTTTATTTGATGCAACAAGAGTATCGAGCGGGCAAATTTCCTGATAGATTCTAATTTTTTTTGGATCGTGGTAATGTGTATCGGGCGCCGGGTTGAGAGCCAATACTTTTCCGTTTGTGGTTACTAAATACAATTTTAGAATTGCAGATAGCGGCACATGTTCCAGAACATTATAAGAGCTAATGAATTTTGTTTTCTTGGGCTGACCTTTATCATCAGCAACGGTTTCTGCTAAATATTTATCAATTTCGAAATACTTATCACGAAAATTTATATCAAGTTCAGCAAAGATTACTTTTCCGCCAAAATGTTTTGCGCTTCCAGTTGTATAATGTTCTCCGAATTTGTCAGGTTCTAGCTGTGAAGCAACAAGTGCATTATTCGGGTGGACGATCATATATAAATGCTTTTGAAAATCTGCCATTAAATCTCCAGTAGTTTCTTAAATTCGTTTCAAAAGTATTAAAACAGTATTTGAAGAGCAAGAATACTACACGAATCTTTTTAACTCCGGCTGCATCTTATTATCAGTTAAATAAAATTTGGAGAAAAAATGTATTTAGATGAAAAAATTCGTGCTGATTTACAAACCCAGTTCGAGAAATTATCGAAAAACGTAAAGTTAGTCTTCTTCACACAAGAACTTGAATGCCAGTATTGTAGGGAAACGAAAGCTCTTTTAACAGAATTAACAGAAGTCACTGATAAATTGAGTTTAGAAGTAAAAAATTTTGTTATCGATAAAGAAACGGCTGCTTTGCATAGTGTTGATAAAATACCAGCCACCGTTCTACTTGATGAAAATGGAAAAGATTACGGTATAAGATTTTTTGGTATTCCGAGCGGATATGAATTTGCATCGCTAATTGAAGCAATAAAATTACTCGGAACCGGCATAACCGGTTTTTCAGAAGAAATTGAAAATGAAATTAAAAAGATTGATCATGATATTCATATGCAAGTTTTTGTTACACCAACTTGCCCATACTGTCCGCAAGCAGTTGTGAATGCTCATAGGTTTAGTTACCTGGACGACAAAATAAAAGGAGATATGATTGAAGCAACAGAATTTCCTCATTTGTCACAAAAATATAATGTGCGCGGTGTTCCAAGAACAATTATAAATGAAGAGACTTACATTGAAGGAGCAGCTCCGGAACAAATGGTACTTCAAAAAGTAAAAGAAGCACTAAATACCATAAGTGTATGAAATTAGATAAAAATTTTTTAATTAAAAAAGTATTACCCGTTTTAGGCGGTGCTGTACTGGGATATGCATATTTCTATTTTGTAGGCTGTTACAGCGGCACATGTCCTATAACCAGCAACCCTTACATCTCAACTTTTTACGGCGGTTTAATTGCATTAATTCTCGTGTTTCCAACAAAAACAAAAAAGGATGAACAACCAACAAATAGTAACTAAAGAAATTGATATTGAGGATTTACTGAAGTTAATTCCTGAATCAATAAGTTATTTGATGGAAAAGGGAATTAGATGTTTAAGATGTGGTGAACCAATTTGGGGCACTCTTGAAAATGCAGCTATCGAAAAAGGATTTGGAGCAGAACAAATTGACATTTTTGTTGAAGAACTGAACTTATTATATCATAATAAAGTTAATTAGTTTATATGAAACTGAATTATTCTTATATTTTGCACAATTAATTTAGAGGTAATAATGACTAAGGCTAAATCTAAAACTGAAGAAACAAAAATTGGATTAACAAAAAAACAAAGAAGCTGGGTCTATTCAGGATTTTTTATTGGATTGATTTTGCTTCTTTTTGTAATAAATAATATCGGAAGCGAACCCGAGCAAGGACCATATCCGCCTAATTATGTTCCGGCAGCACAAAGTAAAACAGTAGCAGCACCAGATTTTACACTGCCAACAACAGATGGAAAAACTTTAAAACTGTCTAGCTTAAAAGGAAAAATTGTAATTCTTGATTTTTGGGCAACTTGGTGTCCGCCATGCAGAAAGGGAATTCCTGATCTGGTCGAATTGAAGAAGCGTTATGGATCCAAAGGCGTGGAAATAGTAGGAATATCAGTTGATCAAGACACTAAACCAGAAGTAGTTCCATTTATTAAAGAATACGGAATAAATTATCCAGTTGTGTATGGGAATATGAATGTTTATCAACAATACGGTGGAATAAGAGCCATACCAACTTCTTTTATTATCGATAAAGAAGGAAAGATTGTTGCAAGTTATGAGGGTTTGATTTCGAAACTTGCATATGAGAATCATATCAAAAAACTTTTATAATGAGAAAGATTAAGAGCAAGATTAAGAATTAATCTTATCTCTTGCTCTTAATCATAATCTTTCTTTTAATCAGTGTTTGTGGTCAAAATCTTGATGTAAGTTTTCTCTAACATTCAGATATTCTCCTAATCTCAGCAGTAAATCCCAAGAATAAATCCCATAATCATAACCATCTTTCCATTTTATTTGTATAGCATAATTTCCGACCATCTCAATTTTTTCAATTACGTAACCTTCTTTGGGAACAGATTTTTTATTCACTGGTTCGTATCGTTTCCATAAAATTGTTTCGCCTTTGTTGCCGGCATCCGGCGACTCTTCTCGTAAAAACTTTAATGGGAAATTATTAACAGAACCATTATCCCAAATTATTTCGAGATATTCTTGCTTGTGAAGTTTTATTTTGACTGGAACAGCCATCTTTATTCCTTAAATTTTATAGCGCAATCCAGCATAAACCATTCTTCCATTAATGGGACCCCAAATTAAGGAAGCATCAAAATAGTTACCATTTGGATTTGTTGGATCAATAATTGGATTGTTTTGCTTGAAATCTAATAAGTTCTCAACGCCCAAATAAAAATCAAATAATTTATTAAACGATCTTGTAATCTGTGCATTAATTAGAAAGAAATCCGGCGAAATGGATATTGTGCGTAATCCAATGGGATTCATTTCTGTTGAAGGAATTCTTTTTTGTCCGAACCATTGAATAGTCAGATCGTAAAGCATTTGTGAATCATTCAATTCAGTTTTTCCCGAAGCGTATGCAAGATTAAGCATTATTCTATGTTTTGAATTAAATGGTTTTTCTGTCCAAGCGCCATTTATTACTTGTTGGGATTCAATAAATCGATATGCTATACGTGTGTTAAAAAACATAAATGGTTCAAGATTAAGTTCAAGCTGAAAAGTATTTGAATACGCGCCGTTAGTTACGGACTTAAAATTTATTTGTTGTGGGTTTGAATCAAGGTCTGCAACTATTGAATTATCAAACTGAGTTCTATAGAAGTCAAATGATAAAGTTGCATCGCGGTATTGATAAAGAAAATAGTAGGTTAAATTAAGTCCATAATTCCATGCGGATTCTTGTTCAAGACCATATCCAAAATTGTTGATTTTGTCTATGTTTATTAAACGAGAGCTTGCAAAGCTTGATGCATATTCAACAAAAATATTGGAAGTTCTAAAACCACTTCCAACAACTCCTCTTAAAACTAAGTCGGGATCTGGACTATATCTTACATGAACACGAGGAGTCATAAAAAATCCAAAATAATTATGATAATCTCCTCTGAGCCCGGCAACAACTGAAAACTCATCATTCGGTTTAAAGGAATATTCTAAAAAAGCACCCGGAATTTTTTCCACTCTATTGTAGGAAACGTTATTTAAACTTTCCTCAAAATCACTATTACTTAAACTAATTCCGGTTCGCAGTTTGTTGGATTCATTACCAAGATTAGCTTGGTAAATAAAGTTTAAATAAAGATTTTTTTCTTTACCAAAATAATTCTTACTACCAAAATGTGAGGAATTACTATAATTTGTAAATGACCATTGAAGTCCAAAACTGTTTGTTTCATCCTCTGGATTGATGTAACCAGTTTTGCCATATATATTGAACAGTTTATTTGCAGATCCAAATTTGTATGAGTGGAGCAGAGCGTTATCTGAATGAAGTGTTCCACCTTCCTTTTTTTCATTTACATATTGAAAGCCAATCTGACTTTCCCACCCATCGAATGAAAAATATTGCCATCGTTGCATTACATTTATTGTTTCAAAATTCGGCATATCCATAAATAAATCGCCATTAATATCTTTACTGTGTTTTCTGGTGCTTGCATGTAACAATGTCATAGATGAAAGATTTTCATTTATTGTATAACGGTAATTAAAATTACTTTCAAATCGCTGTTCATTATCACCATAAAGATTTAGAAAACCGGGATTATTTTCTTCTTCATCGAATGGTTTTTGCATATCAATATCGATCTGACCGGTAATAGATTCAAACCCGTTCGAAACTGATCCTATCCCTTTTGAAACATTTATTGCGTTAATCCAAGTACCAGGAACAAAATTTAACCCAACATTAGACATTAAACCTCGTATATATGGCAAAGCTTCCATTGTAGTTTGAGTATAAATTCCAGCAAGTCCAAGCATTTCAATTTGTCTAACTCCAGTAATAGCATCGGAAAAAGAAACATCAATTGAAGGATTTGTTTCAAAGCTTTCAGCCAACGTGCAGCAAGCAGCTTTTTGTAATTCCTTTTTTGTTATAATAGTTGTGTTTTCAGTATCACTATAATTTTGATAGGAAGAGCTTTGACTGCCAATAATTTCAATATCGTTTATTGTTTTTGCTTCAGGAAGAAGAATTATTTCAAGCTCTCTTTGATTATCAATAACAATAGTTTCAGATTTATATCCAATAAAACTAATTAACAAAATATTTGATTCACGAGAAAAAGGAAGTTCGAAACTTCCGTCATTACCGCTGGAAGTTCCGATTATTGTCCCTTTCCAAATAATGTTTGCTCCAATAAGTGGTTTATTAATTCCAGTTTCGGATTTCTCTTTTACAAACCCAATAATTTTTTCTTGAGCGAACAAAGAATTTGCAAATAAAAATATTAACAAAAATTTTAAATTCATTATTAGATATCTTCAATATAAATTTTGTTAGTGAGAGTTTGCATTATCACGATATAAGCAGCATTTAGGAAGTTTTTTATAAACTTTATCATCTGCTTTCATTAACTCTGTATCGTGCCCAACTGCAGCTATTCTTTTATGAAGTGAATCGGCAGTGATAGTAGATTCAAAAGCAATCTTTAAAATTTTAGAATCTTTATTCCACTTGGCAAATTTTACTTCATCTATTTTAACAGCTTTTTCAATTCTAGATTTACACATACCACAAACACCGGAGACTTTAAATTCGGTTTCAATAACTTCTGTTTCTTGTGCCATAATTGAAGACGCTGTTATAAATATTGCTGATACTAATAATAATAGCTTTTTCATTTTATGCTCCTTTTTAATCAAGTAAAATAAATTAGTTATTTGTTTCTTTCATAATCTATTTAGTTGAATTTTTTTCTATTTCAGCAACAGCATTTTTTTAGTAATTCTATTATTGTTAACGCTAAGCACATAAAAATAAGTTCCACTTGTTAAGTCAGAACCATCAAATAAAATGTTATATTCACCTGGGTCTTTGATTTCATTAAGAAGTGTTTTTATTTCTCTTCCGATTAGATCGAATACTTTTAATGTTACAAAACCTTTTTCAATCAATTCATATTTAATTGTTGTATAAGGATTAAATGGATTAGGGTAATTTTGATCAAGACTAAATTTACTTGGCAGTAGATTTTTTTCTGACTCAACATCCGTGGTTTGAGTAACTATAAATTGGCCCATCATTCCATCATCTTCATGTGTGAGCAAATGGCAGTGATACATGTAAGGGACATTAGCATTAGCAAAATCTTCGAACTTTGTAATAAATCTTACAGTTTCCATTGGTTCAACTAATACAACATCTTTTTTTCCTCTTTCATTCAACGGAACTTGCGAACTGTTTCGATCGAGAATATAAAATTGCACATCATGAATATGGAAGGGATGAGCAATAGTTGTAAAATTTCTTAACTCCCAAATCTCAACATTATTTAACGGGATTAAATAATTAATTTTATTCATTGAAAATGAAGTCCCGTTAATTAAAAATGGTCCGGCAACATCCATCATTCCGCCACTAGAAGTGAAATTAAGAATTCTAGTTGTATTCACACTAGCAATATTTATTGTTGAGTTAGAAACTAAAGAGGTTGGTATTGTAGTGATTGCATTACTAGTTGTCTCTGTGATATTAATCCGCAAAATATTAAAATCAGCTCCATTTAATTTATTATTATTATAATCAGGCAGCCCAAAACCCATTCCAATAAATCTCGCGCCAATAATCCCATTTTGCAATTCAGATGCATAACTCATTAAATAAATATTTTGTCCCTTCATAGAAGAAAAATCAACAAGAATTCCAGCGCGTTCTCCAGGGGATAAACGCAATCTTGAGAGCAAAATAGGACTGTTCAATAAACCGCCATCACCCGAAATTTGATAGAAAGATTTATTACCAGCGAAACCAAAATTATATGTTCTTTCGGTCGAACCATTGAGTAATCGGAAACGAACAACTTGTGCCGGCACATCTAAGTAAGGATTTTTAGTTCCATTAACAAGAATTACAGAATCTAATTCTGAACGAGTAATGAACTGCTTATTAACATCAAATGCACGTGATTGAACAACGATTGGGAGATCGTCCACTCCATAATGCCGTGGGAGTTTTAAAACAGCTTCTTGGTTATCTCTAACTATTATAAAACCAGCTATACCTTTTGTTACATGTTCAGCTGTTTTTTTATGCAAATGAGGATGATACCAATATGTTGAAGCATTATCCATTACAGTAAACTGCGGGCGCCAAGTTGTTCCTGGAGGAATTACTGTGTGCGGACCACCATCATTTTCTGGAGCGACGTGCAAACCGTGCCAATGAATTGTTGTTGTGTCAGTAAGCGTATTATTCACATTCATTTGAACATGATCACCCTTTCTTAGAATTAATGTTGGTCCAAGTAAATTACCATTAATTCCCAGTGTGTTGGTTTGAAAACCGGAATAAAAATTAGTCGTTCCCTTTTGGATGGTTAAATTAAAATTTACTCCGCTCAACGTATCGGGAATCAATATTTTATTTTGCGCATCATAATTAACAGCAAATAATATTAGTAATAATGCTGCATGTGTTATAATTGAAATGTTCTTCATGTATTTGCTTTCTGTAACGATATATTCACATTAATAATGATAAAGTCATTTAATTAAGATAATTCACTTAACTTTAAATCCATTTTCAATCAAATTCTTTTTTGCGACTTCAAGAGTAACTTCTTCCAAATCCATATTACAAAGAGGACACACTCCCGGTTTATCAGAGATAACATTTTCAATGAGCAATTATACCACCCAGGAAACCAGCGGCAAGAATTATGATGAATGCAATCAGCCCAATTATCCACGCGTATTTTTTTAATCTGTCAATTATCAGAAAGATTGTCCAGACAAACAGATTAATAATAACAGCAATGCCAAAGTTTTGGTGAAGTTCTACAACCCATTCTTCCGCTGTTCCGATGAACGGTTCGGATTGATTTTTACCGGTTATGAATGAGCCGATAGAAAACAGCAACGCTATTAAAACAGAAACCATAATCGCCGAATCGAAATTCTTCCTTTTGAAGTTTAGCAGCGTTAATAGAAAACCAAACGCACCGAGGGCTATTGGGAAGTGAACAAGTTTATTGTGCAAGTGTACAAACATTTGTTCCGATGGATTTAATTTCATCGGTTCTTCTTTAATTGCTGCCGGAATATTTTTCATTGAATTCATTTTTTTAGAAATACCGTTTATCGCAATTGTATCTTTGCCTACGATGGTTAGTGTATCCAACTTAACTGTTTTTCCTTTTTTATGGTCCTCGTTGCCATGGGGAAATACAATTGCGGCAAGTAACAATAGAAAAATGAATGTTTTCATAACCATTTCCTATTCTAGTTCAGAAAGAGAACTAATTATTATCATTTTTGTTTTTGAGTTCATCTTGCTTTTGAATTGAAGGGCAAGAGACACTGCCATAAGAACAGAAAACACAGCAACCGCCTTTTTTAGGAGAGAGCATTGTTTCGCAAAAAGAACATGTATAAAAATGCAGACAAGCATCAACGGGCATAATTTCTTCCTTGCTCTTTCCACACTCCGGACAAGTAATTACTGAATTCGCTTGAATCATTTATCTTTCCTTCTAAAGTTTAATTCTTACACCGATGCTCGATGTATAATCAGGCATAAGATCGCCCAAACCGGCCGAACCAATGAATGAGAGAATAATAGTTTCGCTTGCTCTATAGTTAGCGCCAAGAGATATTTGTTGCGGGGCACCATTGTCATCCAATATTTTAGTGTAACCGCTGTAATAAAGAAGCAAAGAATATTCGCCATAATTGAAAAACTTACCGATGCCAATTCCGTATGTAAATGGATTCTTATAAATAATACCATCCGGATCGCCAATATCCAAATAGCCTAAATCAACAAATCCTATAAAACTTCCAAAGCTTTTACGTGCGGAAATTGATCCACCGTAATCCGTTTTTCCGGTTCCAAAATTTAACATTGATGAGGCAGTTGGTATTTTCACTTGTGCATTCAAATAAACATCAATATCATTTTCAAAATCCGAATAAATTTTATAATCAAAGTAGCTGTATAAATCGCCAATGCCAAAATTCATATTATTTTGTGTTGTAATGGTAATACTTGGTCCAGACTGGACCATCATTCCATTTGATTGACTTACACTATTACCATTACTATTTACTAAAGGAATTGAAGCGGTAATTCCAAAATCATCGCCTTGATAGCGAATTGTTCCATAAACTGAAAGTACGCGCGTGTATGAATCAGAAAGAAATTGTCCGCCGCTCAATTGAGCGCTTGAACTTAAATACCAACCGGTTTGAGAATAAGCATTTGCTGTGAGTAAAAAAGTTAACAGAAGGAAACCAGCCAAAGCCGGTTTCCTAAAATTCATTTTATGAAAAATGTTTTTCATTTACCTTTACCTTTTTGATGAATGTTTTCCATATTGTTCAGCATGCCTTTGTATTCCTTCATCATTGTTTTCATATTGTCGAGCATATTATTCATGTGATCTTTAATGCCTTCGTTATTCATCATATTTTTATCGCCCATCATTTTATTCATTTGGTCGAGAACGCCTTGCATATCCTTACCCATCTGATTCATGCCTTGCATCATATTCATTATTCCATTATTTAAATTCATTTGCCCCATGTCGTGATTTTGCATTTGGTTGTTCATCATGTTCATCATTTGATTGCTCTTGTCCATCATCTGACCCATTTGGTTCATCATTCCTTGCATATTATGCATCATCGAACCCGTTTGGTTCTGCTGGTTTTGCATCATTCCTGTATTCCCACCCCCATGATGCTGATCATGTTGGGCTGAAATAATTCCGGTGAAAATTATTAACATTGCGGTGCTTAATAAAAAGCGCATCCGATTTGATTTGTTTGTTAACATTGTGTTACTCCTTTTTTATTAAGTATTTAGTTAAGAAATACATCGATAACAATTTTGCAGTGATGATTAAACTTATTTAACCTTAAATCCATTTTCAATCAAATTCTTTTTTGCGACTTCAAGTGTAACCTCTTCTAAATCCATTCCGCATAATGGACATTCTCCAGGTTTATCAGAGATAACATTCCAATCCATAGGGTCTTGAAATACTTTTCCATCTTTGTTTTTATCTATCGATTTTAAATCAATTACTCCTTTGCGAACAATATCTTCTTTGCCGGATTTCATTTCCATTTTTTGTGATGAATGATTTTCATGTGCTTGTGTATTTGTGCTAAGAGTTTTAGGAGTTTGATTATCTCCATGTTGATGACCGGTTTCAG
>VGVY01000069.1 GCA_016873835.1 Ignavibacteria bacterium | reverse complement strand
CTTGGCGGTGGAATGAACATGTTGGATAAACTTTACAAAGATGGAAGGATTGTTTCTCATGGAATTCTCTTTGATGTAAATAAAGCTACTATTAAACCTCAATCCATGGGAACCATAAACGAAATTGTTAAAGCCTTAAAACAAGATTCAAAAATTAAACTAAGCATCGAAGGACACACAGATAGTGACGGTGATGATAAACTTAATCAAAAACTTTCTGAACAACGTGCTGAATCAGTTAAGAAAGCTTTAATTGATCAAGGAATAGATGCTGTACGTTTGCAAACTAAAGGTCTTGGTGAAAGTAAACCGATAGATAACAACACAACACCCGAAGGAAAGGCAAATAACAGAAGAGTAGAATTTGTTCTAGTAAAATAATTTTTCATAATCATTAAAAAGGAGTTCTTATGAGCTTAGTTGATAGAGCAAAAAATATTTTATTTAATCCATCGAAAGAATGGGAAGCAATAAAATCCGAACAAACTACTGTTAAAGATTTGCTTATGAATTATGTTGTATTACTTGCAGCAATTCCTGCAGTAGCTGGATTCATTGGATTCTACATTTTTGGAATATCCTGGGGGCTTGTCTCAATAAGTCCAACTTTAGGATTCTGCATTAAATGGGCAGTTACAACATATATACTTAATGTTATTGCAGTTTACGTTGTTGCATTTATAATGGATGTATTAGCAACAAATTTTGGTTCATGCAAAGATTATGTTTCTTGCTTTAAAATTGTTGCTTACTCTTCAACCGCAGCATGGGTCGGCGGAATATTTAATCTCATTCCAAGTTTATCCATTCTTGGAGCGATTGCCGGAATTTATTCTTTGGTTTTGTTGTATCAAGGAATGAAAATAGTAAAACAAGTTTCTCAGGATAAACTTGTTGGATACTTCGTAACCGTATTAATAGTAACAATAATTGTATACGCAATTACCGGTTGGATAGTAACAAGATTTACATTTGGTAGTATTGATTCATATGTAAATCCATTTTAAAGAGAATAAAGAAACTAATGCTAGTTGTTCATTAATATTTTTTTTAAATAACAAAAAAGGAGTTAGGATGAAAGCACCATATAAATTTTTCTTTTTGATTTTTATTGCAAGTGCAATTTTTGCACAGACGGTTCCAAATCATAGTTTTGAAAGCTGGTCGGATGGCAAACCTGTAAAATGGGGAACTCCAAACTCCGATGATTTTAAACCTGTTACCAAAACAAATGATAAACATTCAGGTCAATATGCATTAAAAGGTCAGGTAATAAAAATTGAATTCCAAGGCATGCCAAAAGTTTTGACCCCTGCTGCAATACAATCTGGTGAGGATGGTAAAGGATTTCCTATTACGAGTGTTCCTACAATTGTAACTGGGTGGTTCAAATTTCTACCAAATGGAGGAGATAAACTTGTCTTCGGTGCAGTATTAATGAATGGTGATACTGAATTGGGGGAAGATGCCTTGATTATTAATGATAGGATGACAACATATAATATGCTTCAACTGAATCTGAAAAATAAATGGAAAAAAGAATATGCAAGAGCAAATAGAATTATTATAACCGTGTCAATAATCGGTCCTACTACCGGACAAGATTGGCATGAGGGCACATATTTTATAGTTGATGACATTTCAATTGCACAATAATAATTAATAAATAAAAAAGGATTATAAAAATGAAAAAAATTCTAGTCTTCACCTTGCTATTATCATCTATCGGAATGGCTGGTGATATAAAAACATTATTCAATAATTCGAATTCCAATTCGGAATCAGTCGCAAGAGTTGATGCGGCGCTTTATCAAAGATATCTAACTAAGTGGATTGAATTTTTCACATTATTTGCTTTACCAAGTTCATTTGAAGTAGCAAAGACAAAATTTCTATTGCCAAAGGATAATCCGAAATACAACCAACATAAAGAGAGGCTAAAAAATGAAGTTATTGATGCAATGATTAGAAATGTGAATGCATACGGCTCTTCTACACAACAGAACCCCCAAGCTCAACCAAACCTTCAGCTTTATACTGATCAAGCATATTTAGGGCTTACTACTTTTGGATCTTCAGAAGTTTACCAACGTTATTTAGCTAAGCAAAATGATTTCATGCGGGACTTGGATAATATTCCGGCTAATGCTATAGCTGAATTTGAGCAAAATCAAAAAGATGCTGAAGAAAAATATAAATGCGATGAAAGTCCTACTCCAGCAGCAGAAAAGGCATGCCTTGATGGAAAATATAGTTTCTTAATTGGAAAGAATATCAAAACCGCTCAAAAGTACTTTGAACTTTTACTCCCTGTAACTAATCGCTACGTTTTGGCTGCAAAAAGAGTGTACGATTATTATGCCTCTTTGGTTAGAGCTCTAAGATTTCCTAATGATAAGGCTGTTAAGTTTGCGGTCGAGTCAAATGCTCAGACCGTTTTCAATTTAATTGTTAGTGTTTATTTAATTGATACATGTAACGAATGGTATGGAAAATATCTATTTGAAAGACCAGAATAATTATTATTAATGAGAGGTTTTACATGAAAAAAATATTTTTCTTATTCGTTATTAGTACTTGTTCTATTATTTGTCAGGTCAATCAAACTAAGCTTGAATTATTTTTAAATGATCTTCCTCTTCCAAAATTTTCTTTGACATACGAAGAATTGAAAAATAGAAATGCTGTCAGTTATCAGGATGAAAATTCACTGTATAGTAAAAAGTTAGAAGAGTTGGAAGCATTACGAGAAGATGTGGAAAATGATTCAGAAAATTCTAATCGGCGAGGCTCGCCTCAAGCAACTATAATAATGGCAAAAAGAAATGCTTCTGGTGATGTAATAAAATATGTCCAATTATCCGATGCATTTTCCAAAAGAATAATTGGAATTACTGAACAGCTCCATCGGACTAATCAAAAAATTATTGACGATGGTAAAAGAAAAATCAACCAATGTGGTGAAATTGGCGAAGGAACGAAAAATGTAAATTCTATAGTCGAATGCACGAAAAAAGCCGCAAGGGATAGAGATAATATTGCTGTTGATACTACCAATTCTATTCTTAAAAAAATAAATAAAGAATTTGACGATTACATCTCTTCAATAAAAAAATATTATAAAGTGCTTATTGAGGAATCCAATTCTATAACTCGACTAGATAGAAATGCACAGTATGAACACAATTGGTATAATAAACAACTTATTGAAACCGCAGATGGAGTCCTAAAGGTAATAGCTAATTTGCACGAACTGCGCGAATCAACAATAACAGCATTTAATTCATTATGAAGTATAAAATATTTGCATCCGTCGTTTTCTTGTTAGGTTCATCGTTGATGTTTTCTCAAGTACCCAGCGATTCACTAACCGGATATTGGAAAGATAATCAGTCACTTATTTTTCAATATAATTTGTTTAACAGATTAAAAAAGGATTTTGATATTGTTCACCCTACAAGAAATGAAAATGCCGATATACAGAATAATATTCTTAGGATAACAGAAATATTTAAAAAAAATAAAGCCTTAAAACCTCCAATGGGTTCGGCTGTATATTTTTATGGTGAAGGAAGTTTCCAGCTGGAACTTCCTTCTCAAAACTCTCCTCGCTCATTTTCAATTGCATTGCTGGAAAGACAGTTGTTTAAGGATTGTGATACGTGCAAAGTTTATCTGGCGAGCGAAGCCGATAGAATTCTAACAATAACAGTAAACGAACTAACTTCCTTATTAACAATTGCTCCATATAAAAATGATATCAATAAACAGCCGAGTTCTATTTATGAAAGATGGTTTATCGCGCCAAGGCTTGAAGAAAAATTTTTAGAATTTCCTGCTGAGATTACCGAACAAGCAGATTTTATTTTTCTTTCGAAGATTAATAAACCTTTTGGAATTAATGTTACGCAAGAGGAATATCTTTCCGAAGCAATCCGTGTAGCTAAAAAAGAATTAATTGAGGTGGAAAAATTGTTTTCTTCAACAGCCTATGAAACTGGCAAAAAAGAACTTGAAAGTATTGAAGCAGATATGGCAAAAGCAATCCGTGATATAGAAAAACAAAATCCTGAATTAGCTCGAACTATGAAGCGTGATTTTGAAAATTCTAAACGAGAAACTCCTGCTCAATTAAAAGGTAATTCAGAAAATATTGATAAAGAGAGAAATGAAGGTCTGAATAATCAAAAATGGTTACTAAACGAGCTTGAGAATGAGCTCTCAACTCTTTCTGATAAAGAAAAAAAATCGCCGGCACTATACCGCGAGTGGGGTTATGCTGAGGATGATTCTACGGGAGAAAAAATACTTAATATTAATATTGGAAGGAAGGATAGGATTTCCGGACTTGTAGATAAGGGTGGTTTTCCGATCATCAAACTCAATCCGAATTTTTTCAATAATAATTTGCCTAAAACTGCAATTCAATCCGTTGTAATAAAAATTGAACGTGCTAACAGAAAATTGCGGCCCAACGAATACCTCAACAACTTAATCAATAGAATTTGCGATGACTTAAAACTTTTGGAAATGAACAACTTAGTGCAATAATTAAGTAACAGTGCTTACTCTATTCCTCTTTATTTAGAGAAGATATTGGTATCACCCTCTCCAAATAGCATACAAATAATCTAAAGTAGGTTAGAACTTTGTTTATTTACTATTTGATTGAACCAATGTCTTCTATACACAAAGAAAGCATGTTAAAAAACAGAATTCGTTATAGATTTCAAGAAGTGATCTTAGCGGGTTAATGAGAAATGATATTTATTATTCTATTTGTTTCAACTTGAATCTGAAATTATTTTTTAAAAATTGATAAACTCAAGGATCAGGCTTGAAAAAATTTGGCATAACTGGTGTAGCCGGATACATATGTCCCTACTCAAAATTCATTCCAAGCAAATTTTGATGAAAATTAGCATAAGAAACAACTAGTTACCCAAAATCTCTATCTAGTATGATTAATTGACTTTCTCACTCAATCGTTCATATGAAGGTGAAAAAATGATAGAGTAGGCAAAGAAGTTGGTCGGTCAGGTGAGACTTTTTAAGAAGAATAATTTTTAGAAATTAATTAGGCAGTATTTCTATTAAAAATATGCAAGTTTAAGTTTTGAAGTTGATGTATTCTGTGTGACCGTTGTAGTCTGTCTATTTGTAAATGAGTTGGTCACTTTTTCGCCACAACATTTTGAAAAACTTCGAGAACAAATTGAAAGCGCAGTAATTTTGAAAATGAAGAGAATCTCTTACTCTCCGCACATGGCGGACAAGTCCGCTGATAAGTCCAGAGAAATCGGGACTTTTTTGTTTGTAGAAATGCCGAAAAAAATGTGAAGCACTTTTCCAGATAAAAAAAGCCAAGGTGTTAATCCCGGCTTTCATGCGAAGTTATATCGAGGATATTACCAAAGAGGGCTGACTCTTATTGGGGCAGCTTAATTACAAAAGCATATTAAATCACCTTACCAAATTTATGATATAGAGCCGGAAGAACAATCATGTTTAATGCTGTTGAAGTAATCAAGCCGCCAAGTATTACAATAGCCATCGGCGCTTCAATTTCTTTTCCCGGTTCGCCGCTTCCTAACACAAGTGGAACTAACGCTAATCCAGCTGTAATCGCAGTCATAAGAATTGGATTTAACCTTTCCAGCGAACCTTGAATTATAGCCTGTGTAAATTCCTTCCCTTCATTAAGCAGATGCTGAAAGTGTGAAATCATCAATATTCCATTTCTTGTTGCAATACCAAACAGAGTAATAAAACCAACTAAAGATGCAACGCTGATTATTCCATCCGATAAATACACGGACCAAACTCCACCGATTAAAGCAAGCGGTAGATTTATTAAAATAAATAGTGCCGGTTTAATTTTACCAAACTGGAAAAAGAGAATCAAAAATATTATACAGAGTGAAACAAAACTTAGCAGTGTAATGATTTTAGTAGCTTCTTGCTCACTTTCAAATTGTCCGCCGAATTCTACAAAGTAACCTTGATCGAATTTTATATTCTTGTCAATGTTGGCTTTCATTTCATCTACAACACTCCGCAAATCTCTATCAGAAACATTTGCTTGAACTACAATTTTACGTTGAACATTTTCCCGGCTGATTCTATTCGGTCCCTTTTCATTTACAACTTCTGCTAATTGAATAAGAGGTACTTTAGCGCCGGAAGGAGTATCGAATAGTGCATTCTGAATCTTTTCTATCTTACCACGGTTATTCTCATCAAAACGAACCACCAAATCAAATGTGTTTTGTCCTTCACGTATTTGCGATGCGGTTTCTCCATTAAAGCCAATATCGATTGCTTCTGCTAATTCTCCAACAGTTATTCCATAACGTGCCATCGCACTTCTGTTGAATTTAATTTTTGTTTGCGGGACTTCCATTTCTTGATCAACAGCAATATCAACTGCGCCTTGAACTTTTTGCATTTCAGATTTTACCATTTGAGAATAAGAACGGAGCTGTTGTAAATCTTTGCCGAATATTTTAACAGCAATGTTGGCGCGCGTCCCCGAAAGCATGTGATCTATTCGGTGTCCAATTGGCTGACCTATTGTAACATTTGTCCCGGGAAGTGCTGCGAGAGAATTTCTTAAACGTGTAATAAATTCTTCTTTGGATTCTCCATTAAGCTCGAATCGAACGTCAAGTTCGGCGCCGTTAACGCCTTGAGCGTGTTCATCAAGTTCTGCTCTACCTGTTCTTCTTGCTGTGGATTTAATTTCCGTATGCGAAAGAATAATTTCTTCAGCTAGATTTCCAATCTTGTTTGATTCTTCAAGTGATGTACCCGGAAGCGTAACAAGACTTAATGTTAACGAGCCTTCATTAAATTCCGGCAGAAATGATCTTCCTAGAAATGGAATAATTGCAATTGTTAAAACAAAAACAACAAGAGAAGAGCTAAGAATTGTTTTAGGGTGCTTCAGTGTAAAATTAAGTGTTCTATAATAGAGAGTTTTTAATTTTTCAACTAACCATGTATCTCCTTCTTTTTTCATAAAGTTAGCTTTGGGAAGAAGATAGTAAGACAAAACCGGCGTTACGGTAAGAGCGACAAACAACGAAGCAAAAATAGAAGTTACGTAAGCATATCCCATCGGGCGCAATAATCTTCCTTCAACACCGCTTAAGAAAAATAATGGAAGAAATACTATCACAATAATCAAAGTAGCATTAACCATCGGCGCACGGATTTCTTTCGATGCTTCATAGATAACTTGCAAAGCTGTTTTCTTTTGTGATTCGTTTAGCGAATTATTTTCCTTCAACCTTCTGAACACATTTTCAACATCAATAATCGCGTCATCTACAAGCGCACCTATTGCAATTGCAATTCCGCCAAGAGACATTGTATTTATCATTATGTTGAAGAACTTGAAAATAATAATCGTTATAATAATTGAAAGAGGTATTGCTAAAACTGAAATAAATGTTGTTCTGAAATTCCAAAGAAATAAAAAGATAACAACGATTACAAGAAACGCTCCGTCTCTTAACGCGCTAAGTACATTTTCGATTGATACTTGGATGAAATCCGATTGTCTGAATATGTTGGAATTAATTTCAATTCCTTTTGGAATAGTTTTGCGAATCTCTTCAAGGGTTGATTCAATTTTTCTTGTCAACTCAAGAGTATTTGTTTGCGGTTGTTTTTGAAGTGTGAGAATAACTGCCGGTTTCGCATTCTTTGATCCATCGCCAAATTTTATTGCGGGACCGATTTTTATATCGGCAATATCTTTCATAAGAATTGGATTATTATCTCTTAACGCTACAACGCTGTTTTTAATATCCTCTATTTTCTCTACTCGCCCAATACCGCGAATTAAATATTCGCTGCCGGAATCCATATAAGAACCACCGGAAGAATTTTCGTTGGATTGTTCTGCGGCTTTCATAACTTCATTAAGTGAAATATTGTATGCAGCTAGCTTTTCCGGCGAGATTAATATTTGATATTGCTTTACCGAACCGCCGATTGGGATTACTTGCGATACTCCGCTGATTGAGAGCAGCCTTCTTCTAACTTCAAAATCAGCAAGTGTTCTTAAGTCCATTTCATTTTGATTCTGCGTATTATTTTTCTCATCAATTGTGAGACTGATTAACATTATCTCACCCATTATTGAAGAGATTGGGGCAAGTACGGGATTGTCTACGCCTTTAGGAAGAGAAGCAGCGGCGGCTTGAATTTTTTCATTTACAATTTGCCGCGCCAGAAAAATATCCGTGCCCCAGTCAAACTCAACCCATACAATAGAAAAACCGGCAGCGCTTGAGGAACGAACTCTTCTAACATCAGTTGCGCCGTTAACTGCCGTTTCAATTGGAAATGTGACAAGGTTCTCAACTTCTTCAGCCGCCATTCCGTGTGCTTCGGTCATAATAGTTACAGTCGGTGCTGTGAGATCCGGGAAAACATCAACCGGCATATCTACAGCTATGAAAGTTCCGACGATAAGAAGAATAACTGCCGACACAAGAACTATCAACCTTTTGTGAAGTGAAAACTGAATTAATTTATCAAACATTTTTTCCTCATCATTAATTAATGAACATGACCATGACCGATTGCGGATTCCGGTGAAAGCGCGGCAAGGCGAACTTGATAAGCGCCCTTTGTTACAACTCGTTCACCTTCTTTTAGTCCCTCTAAAACTTGAACGTAACCGTTATCTGTAACACCGGTTTTGATAATTCTCTTTTCAAAACCTTCTCCCTCAACTTCAACATATACAGTATGCATTCCATCTTCATCTACAATAGCGCTTTCTGGTATTGAAAGCACTTCGCTCATTTTTCCATTTTTAATAAACACTTCGGCATACATTCCAACTTTAATTTGGTTTTGCGGATTGCCAAATTCGAAGTAAACGGGAACAGTTCTGTTCTGAGCATTAAGCGAGGATGCTGCGGATATTTTTCTGCCATTTAATTTGCTAATTATTAGTTCGGTCTGATGTCCTTCAACTTTGAATGATGCGTCTTTCGAATTATTCGCGTCTTCAAACTTTGCCGCCGGAACATTTACTTTTAGAATTAACCTTGTTGGGTTGACAAATGTCATTAGCTCTTGTCCGCTTGATATTTGACTTCCCAGATTGATCGAAATGTTTTCAATGTAGCCGTCTATTGGGGCTACAATAGAGTAGCCGTTATCTGTAAATTTAATTTGATCTATAAGTGAATTATAAACCGCTTGCTTGGATTCATAATCAAATCTTGATTCATCCAACCTTTTTTGAGCTACAGCTTTATTTTCAAATAAGTTTTGAACTCTCTCATATTCCGATTTTGCAAGCAGATAATCTGTTTTGATTTTCTGAATGCTGGTGCTCGCATCTGACGAAGGGGAGATATTGAGAAGCGCAGTTCCTTTTGTTATATAAGCTCCAAGTTTAGGGAAGTTTGAATTGTTTTTGGGTAAAAGAATCCCGGCAACTGGTGAAACAACCTTAGAATATAATTCCGGTTTGGCAATGATTTCTCCTGTAGCGGGAACAGACTGCTGAAGCGTCTTTTTGGAAACCGCTTCTGTAGCAAAATCAATTTTCCATTGCTGCTCTTTTAAGAAACTTATAAGATTTGATTTTTCTTCTTCTTGATGAGGAATATCTTTTTCGCTTGCGTAAACGACAATATTGTTAATCGTAAATTTATCCGATACCCGGCTGCTCGTCAAAGCAATCTTCATTGAGTAGGTGCCAGGGTTATCGAACTTTATTGTTGGAATGAATATTCCGGCTCGCGCCGGTTTGTCAAGGTTCGAAATTACCTTACTGCCGGAACTGCTTACAAACTCTATTGCTAATGTCCCTTCAGTAACCGGCTTGAATACTTTCAAATCGTTAAGATGTATTAGAAAATCCGCATCAATCCCAACTGCTAACTGAGGATATTCCATAAATATTTCTGTGTTATCATTGAATTGTGTAATTGAATTACTCTGATGCTCATGCACTTCTGTTTCGTTATGTTCATGAGAGCAGCCAAAGAAAGTTATAACCAAGAGTAAAAAAATAGATGTTATTGTTTTGTTTATCATTTTGTCACCTTTATTTAATTTCATTTACCGGATTAAGAGCGGCGGCCTTTTGAAGTTCGAAAAAGCTCTTTAAGTAGTTTAGTTCTAAGTCCTTGCTAAGCATAAGAGCGTCTATATACGCGTTAAGCCCATCTAAAAATTCAACGAGTGATTTCTCTCCTTGTTCGTAGGAATATGCGGAGGATGAAAAAAGTAATAGCGGCTGCAAAAATTTATTATTCTCATAGAGTTCTTTATACTGTAAATATTTCGTTAGAGAATTGCGGACTTCTTCTTGTATCTGTTCAGTCAAATATTTTCTTTGAAAGATTAATGTATTCAACTCATTTTCAGACAATTCAATTTCGAGCTGATTCCTTTTGAAGAGTGGTATTTCAAAACTCAATAGCATTACTGAACCGGAAAAATTATCTGCTTGCTTTTTATATCCGGCTGTTAGACTGATGTTCGGAATAATTTTCAGTTTATTATGAGCAAGAAATGCTTTTTCGCTTTCAATCAGCATATCCATAGCTTTTAAGTCTTTTCGATTCTGATATGCAGATTTAATCAATTCATCTGAGCTAAGTGAAACGGGAGTTATTGAAAATCCTTCTGTTGATATATTCATTTTCTTTAATCCGGTTAGCAGCTTTAGTTCGCTATGAGAATTGGCTTTATCAATCTCAACCCTTTTTATTTCCGCATTAAACTTGGCTACTTCCAGCAGAATTCTTTGAAGTTCATACTCCGGAATATCGCCTTGTTTTACTCTTTGCCTGGCAGTTTCTGCCACCTTGTTAATTTTATCCAGCACAGAATTAAGTTCTTCCGTAAGCAATGATAGAAAATGGTAATTGAGATATGAGTTCATTACTTGAACCGATACGGTCTGAATAGAGTTTTCTAGTAATAGTTTAGCCGCTTCAAGAGATTGTGCATTTGATTCAACATTACTCCATCGTTCCCAAAGAAAATTTAATGGGACTGAGCCGCTTGCAATCCATTCACCGAATTTTGAGTTGTTCAGTTTGAGATCTTCTCTGGAATAACTGAAAGTAGGATTTGGAATCCTTCCGGCTTCAGAGAGGATAGATTCGTTTTTGTTCAATTCGTTTTTTCGTTTCTGCAATTCTATATTGTTTTCGATTGCTGAACGGACGGCGTCATTAATCGAAATTGAATTCTGAGCTTGTATATTCATAATACATAGCAGCAGTAATATAAAAGAGAGACGGATGAGTCTCACGTTACCTCCACTAAAAAATGTTATTGTTATTAAATGGAACTAAAAATTATGATATGAAATTCGAAGGGGGAGAAACATTACTTGCGGTATGGATACACCTATCCTTGAAAGTTTTTTCTAAATGAAAATCATTTGAATAAAATTTTTCTTCCGGGGTATTTGTTAATTCTAAATAATTAATTTCATTATATGATAAGGTATTACTTGGTATATCTGTAAAACGGGACGAGAAGGTGCTTACTATATAATTAAGTACTGAGTTGTGTGTATGCTCATCATTTTGGTCTATAGTATTGTGGCATTCTGATTGGGCATTTCCTTGTAATGTTTCTTCTAATAGATGCGAATGATATTTTTCCTCTTCGCCATGAAGATCAAATTCATCATGAAAATGAAAAAAGGGAGATATTAGATAATAACTCAAATATAGAAGAGCTACTAAATAGAATGCTGCACTATTAATATTCTTGTTTGTCATTTTTATTCAAAAGTTGACGTGAAATTAAGTTTTATTTTACTTTTTAGCAATTATTTTATTGGATCAGTTTACTAAAGAAGGACACTTTTAGGATATCAAAATAAAGAAGTTAAGTTTACGAATTAGAAACGAATCTTTTTAGCAGACAACAGAGAATCCCTGACTCTCCGCTGAAAAGCCAGAAGAAATTCGGGTTTTTGTTTTTTAAATGATCTAATAAACTAAAAAATAATTAGTAATAATATGATCTTTAGAGAATTGTACTTTATGATAAAAATTTCTCTTAATCCGGAACTACTTACAATAATCTTTCTATTTAAAAACATTTTT
>VGVY01000068.1 GCA_016873835.1 Ignavibacteria bacterium | reverse complement strand
ATCTCTTTAAGAACCTTTTGATCAATATCCTTAAGCGATTTAATGTAAAGACACGACTTGCTAGTTTTATACTTGCCAAGTTTAGTCATTAATTCATCATAATGATCAAATCCAGCAATAATGTATAAGGTAAGGTTTTGTTTGCGAGGTGAAAAACCAGTTAAAAACCAATCTCCTTCTCGACCACTTGCATATTTGTAATGATAATTCCCAAATCCTACAATACTTGATCCCCACATTTTGGGCTCGGATTTTGTAATCTTTTGCATTAACTTCATGATTACAAAGCAATCATTTCGATTTGATTCATCCTTAATAGAATTTATAAATTTTACAACGCTTGCATCATTAAGTTTTGTTTTTAGTTCTGCCATAAAATACTTTCAATTATTAATGAAATTATTTAACTGCGATACATTCAATTTCAATCAATACATCCTTTGGTAATCTGGAAACTTCAACTGTAGAACGTGCTGGCTTATGCCCTTTGAATTCATCCTCATATATATAATTCATTTTATTAAAATCAGTTAAGTCTTTCATAAAAACAGTACACTTTACTACATTCTGCAGACTTGTTCTTGCTTCGAGAAGTACTGCTTTAATATTCTTAAAAATTTGTCTTGTTTGGGTTTCAATGTTATTTTTAACAAGTTGGTTCGAGTTTGGATCAATTGCAATTTGTCCAGATAAAAAAACAAATCCATTTGATTCTATTGCCTGAGAATAAGGTCCAATTGCCTCTGGGGCTTCATAAGTTTTAATAATTTTTAGTTTTGATTGAGAAAAACCAGTAACGGTAATAATTAACATTATAAAAAATGTTAATAAGAATTTCATAACAACCTCCTTAAAACATTTTTAAATTGTAAATAGTTTCATAAAAGTTTATTCAAATTCTTTCGGTACTCCGCACAGAAAAATAAAAGGTCTATTATCACTGACATTTTTGTACTGATGCATTTCATTTGGCAAAACTAATGCAAAATCGCCTTGAGCTAATTTTTTTTCTTCCCCTTTCTCGTTAATTAATACTCCTTCACCTTCAACAATGTAATTTAATTGTTCATATTCATGTTTATGATATGGTGTATGGCCAAGAGGTTCAACAGTAAAAACACGCATGGACATGTTTGGTGTACCATCTGCTTTTTCAATCGGAATTTGTTTTAAAACGTTTTTTGCACCTTCCATTTTGACTGTTGATTTTGTAACATCAGATAGGTTGATGACTTTCATTAGAATTCCTTTGTATTTTTAGATATAAAATAACATAAAAGATTGGTTATTAAAAGATGCAGCAAATTGATGTAAGGATGAAAAAGAAAAGAAGGAAATGGATTCTGTTTATAACCATTTTTATTTCTTTAACTGTTTTATTTATTTTATTCAAATCTCTTGTAAGTTCTGAGGAGAATTTATTTACAGAAAATGGTGATTATTTAAATTCAGTTGCCACAATTTTATTAGTAGAAAATGTTGATTCCTCTGTAGCTTTTTATAAAAAGTTTTTTGGGTTTAATGAATATAAAAGATTTCCTTTTGAAGGAAGGGCAACGCTTGCTGTAATTGAGTACAAAAAATTATATGTAATGTTTCAAGATAGGGAAGTGTTCGAAGAGAAAAAGAAAAAGTTTATTGGAGGCAGTATTGAACCTTCATTTTCTCTTTATGTGGATTTTAAAGGAGTAAAAGAACTATATGAACGAGTTAAAGACCAACTTATAATTATACAAGAATTTCAATTGATGTTTTATGATAGATACGAGTTTTCTGTGAAAGATTTGGATGGGTATATTATCACTTTTTCTGACGACCTAAATAATTAAAAATCCTTTTCTAATGATTTCTTTGCTGCTTTATAAAAGAAATGAATAAGGATTGCAGAAATAAATAGCAATGGCGCTGTATAATTAAACAGTGAATAATAATTAAAATGACCTCCAATCATTCTTGATAAAAAGTAATTGCTTAACGGAATAAACAGAATTGATACAATAAATAGCATATAGAATATATTTATCAAAAAAGCAATTGATGCCCCTTGTGAAGATGAGAGTCTAATTGCATTCTTTTCTTTGAAGTTTGAAAACAATCCACCCATACCTAAGTTAATTGTTATTATTGTGATCGCTGAAACTAAAGTAATTAAAATTGTATTGAGCTCGATTATAAATTCAAATCTATAAAACGAAAAATAAGCGAGTCCAAAACTGATTATTAAAATAATAGTTCCAAAAAACTGATACTTCTTTTGAATTATTAATGCACTGTTTACTGGTGCTGATTTAATTAACCAAAAAGATTCTCCTTCGAGACTTATTAAAGGGAAAATAAACCTAAGTGATAGAGTTGAGATCAATAATAAGTTAAAAAGCAAAACAGCAAGAAATATTCCGGTCTGCAAAAAAATGTTTCCTAAACCGATATAATGAATGCCAGATACACTTAGCATAAAAAGGAGAATTAAAAAAAATAACACAGAAAAATGAATTACTTGACTTGGTTCTCGTATAAACATAAAAAAGTCTCGCTTGAAAAATGATTCGGTAAGACTTTGGAAAAATGAATTTCTCTCAAAATTGAAAAATGAAAATTTATTTTTTCTTTTTAACGAATAATCTGCAATAAGCTGAATATTAGTTAACCAAGTTTTGAAGTACCATTTTTTACCTAATTTTAGGGCAATCGAAAACAAAATAATCGATATAATACATTGAGTTATGATCAATGGAATTGAATTGGAATAATCATTTTTTAACATCCAAAATGATGACTCAGCCAGCCAATTATTTGGAAGGAATTTTATAAGAGAAGGAATAAGGTTGCTTAAATACTGGTCTTTATCGATAATTGGATAAAATTTCATTACTGAATTAACAAGCTCTACTGGAGAATTAATTCTAAAAAATAATATAAGAGCTAAAATGTATAGTGTCCCTACTGAATAAACAATTCTCTTTAAACCTACTTTTACAGCTAATCTAATCATAATAAGTAAAATTATAACACCAAGTGAACCAGCAGAAAGTATAAATGGAACAAAACCAAACAGAAATAGAATTATTACATTTATAAAATCAAGATTAAAATAAACTGCATAGCCAGCCATCACAGAAAGTAGGATAAGTACAAGTGTTGTTGAGCTGTAGAAAAAATTATCTAAAAATTTAATTACAAATATTTTAGTGTGATCAACTGGTTTTGTGAAGAGGAAATTAATCTCATTCGATTTGTATAATGTGGAATATGAAACTATAATATTCCCAACATTAACAGAAATAAAGAAAATGAAAAGAATAATTGAAATAAATTGATGTAATAAAAATAATCCGACTTTAATTTGAGTTAATAAAAACCAAATAATTTTTTGAGAAAATAAAAATGCTCCAATTCCAAAACCGATATAAATTATCGAACTGCCAATATTTTTTAAAACACTCGCTAAATCAAGTTTTGTGTTTAATCTTATGAAAATGAGAAACTTATATTTTATAATGTTGAGATAAAATTTCATTCTTCGTTTGTCAGCTGAATAAACAATTGTTCTAGGTTATTGTCTTTTTCAGTTATAAGTTTATCTAAATTAGGAAGCGAGTCGTTATATATGATTTGACCATTGTTAATTATTCCAGCATGAGTGCATATTTCTTCAACCACATTAAGACTATGAGTTGACATAAAGATAGTTTTTCCTTCTTCTACTTTCATTATAAAAAATTTTTTAACTAAAAATGCACTTTGCGGATCTAAACCTACCATAGGCTCATCTACAACAATTAAATCCGGATTATGAAGAAAAGCTGCAGCGATTGTAATTCTTTGCCGCATTCCTTGCGAGTATTCTTCTGTTCGCTTTTCTATCCAACTACCAATTTTTAATGCTTCAACTAAGTCATCAATTTTTTGTTTTATCATAGTCTTTGACAATGAATATAAACCACCTGAAAAATATAAGAATTCTTTACCCGTTAATTTATCATAAAGAAATGGCTGATCTGGTATGTATCCAATTCTTCTTTTTGTATCAACTGGATTTATCCAAACATCGATTCCATCAAGAAAAATATTTCCATTAGAAGGCGAGAGAAGCCCAGTAATCATTTTTATCGTTGTAGTTTTTCCAGCACCATTTGGTCCTAAAAAACCAAAGAGCATTCCTTTTTGGATATCCAAAGTAATATTATTAACCGCTGTGAAATTTCCGAATTTTTTTGAAAGGTTTTTAATTTGTAACATTTTAATATGAATTATGGTAGAATTTTAGGTACGAATTTCTTGAACATCTTCTAAAGTAATCGTAGCCAAATCAACATCTGTCGGGTTCATTATCTCAGCAATTCGTTGTTCTTGTCTGCTTATGGCCTTATACAGTAATTCCTTCGCAAAACGTGCATTGCTAAAAGATTCGTTTTTATCATTATAAATATCATTGAATTTGTCCATAAATACTTGAAGTGCACCTTCATCAAGCGAATAACCTAGTTCGTTTGCAATTTCATATGTTATAGCTAAAAGCTGGCGAGGTTTATAATTATCAAAAGTAAAGTCATGAGGAAAGTATGTATGAATTTCTTGAAAGCTTTGTCTGATAGTTTTCATTCCATTATTTGAAGTAGAAAAGATAAATACCGACTTATGCTTCAGCGTGTCAATTTTCTTTAAGATCGTATCAAGAATTATTAGTCCAGTCTTGTCATTTTTTTGAAATAGTGCATCGGCATTATCTAAAAATAAAATACCACCAATTGATTCATCAATTAATTCTTCAGTTTTTAATATCGTTTGTTCAGGATAAGCTCCTACAAGGTCTGATCTTAGAACATTAACGATGTGACCTTTTCCAAGCACGCCAAGTTCTTTTAAGATTTTACTCAATAGTTTAGCAACCGTTGTTTTTCCAGTACCGTCATTACCAATAAACAATGAATTTAAATTTCGATCGGGAACTTGCAAACCGCGTTCTCTTTTAAGTTGTGCAATTTTGGAACCGCTAATAAGTTTAAATATCCCTTCTTTTACATTTTCTAATCCAATCAAACTGTTTAACTGATCTATCAGGTCTTGCAATTTTAAAGGATCACCTTTTACTTGATATTCGTTTGCGGCATTTGCAGTTGTTATCGAATTTACAATATCCTCGTATAGAATTGTATTTTGATTTTCATCAGTCCTTTGTTCAATTGGAATATCAGCAATTCGCAATAACATTTTTTGCTTAATCGATTCAAGTAAATTTCTGACTATTCTTGCATTGCCAAATTTTTTATCTCTGTTTTTATAAAGTTCTGTAAAATGCTTCTGAAGCAATTCATCAGCTTCAAGTGAAAGCGATTTTTTTTCTTTCACAATAGAATTTTGTACTATAGTCATTAATTCGGAAGGTGAATAATCTTCAAAAGTTAATGATTTTGAAAACCGAGACTGTATCCCTGGATTACTAGAAATGAACTTTTTCATTTCATCCGTATAACCAGCAGCTATAACAATGAACTTACCTCTGTCATCTTCCATTCTTTTGAGTAAAATATCTATGGCTTCTTTCCCAAAGTCACTGCCGCTGCTATCTGGTTTAACAAGTGCATATGCTTCATCAATAAATAAAGTGCCGCCTAATGACTTATCAATTAGCGAAGAAGTTTTTTCAGCAGTTTGTCCGACGTAACCAGCTACTAAACCTTGCCTATCTGTTTCAACGAGATGTCCTTTGGTTAGCAAACCTAACGAAGAAAATATTTTACTGAACAACCTTGCAACAGTTGTTTTGCCCGTCCCTGGATTACCCAGAAAAATGTAGTGATTGCTGAATTTTTCTTGTAAGTCTTCACCTTGCTCTGAGAAATATCTTGCAAGCTTTACTAAATCATTAATTTCTTTTTTTACTGATAAAAGTCCAACTAGGCTGTCTAATTCAGCTAAAGCTTCTGATAAACTTTCTTCATTTATAGGAAGCGTAAATTCCTTTCCTATAGTTTTTTGAAGGATTTGTTTTATATCATCTTCTGTAATAGTATTTAATAAATCTTTGGTTCTCTTTTCTTCCGGTATATTTACAACTCTTTTGCTCAAACTCAATTTTGCTTGGTTAAAAATATTACGGACAAGTCGAGCATTACCAAAAGTATTGTCGCGGTTACGATAGAGCCGAATGAATTCTTTTTTTAATATTTTTTCAGAATCCTGAGTTAATAAATACTCATCTTTTTTTAGGTATAGATGCAATATTTTCAAAAGTTCTTCAGGAGTATAATCTTCAAAATTAAAAGTATGAGTAAACCTCGATTTTAATCCCGGATTAGAATTTAAAAAAGATTGCATCTCTTCAGTGTATCCGGCTACAATAACAACAAATTCACCTTTTTTGTCTTCCATCCTTTTTAATAATATATCAATTGCTTCTTGCCCAAAATCCTGACTGCTTCCACCTTTTTTGATTAAAGTATATGCTTCATCTATGAATAATAGACCGCCAACTGATTCATTAATTATCTTTTCAGTTTTTTGTGCAGTTTCTCCAATGTATTGACCAACTAATGTTGCTCGGTCAACTTCTATAACATGCCCTGAAGTTAAAATTCCCATCGATTTGAAAATGCTTCCGAGTAATCTTGCAATCGTTGTTTTTCCTGAACCGGGATTACCAAGGAATACTGCATTCATCGAGATGTTATCATCAGCTTTTAAACCATGCTTTTTTCTTTGATTAACAAATTCAAGATATGAAATGAAGTCACGAACAGTTTGTTTGATGTTAGTCAATCCAATATATGAATCTAATTCTTTTAATAGTTCTTCAAGGGGTCTTTCGTCAATAGTTTTGGTTTTAAGCTGAGTTGTTGTTTTTGTATCGGTTTCTTTCTCTTGAACTTTGGTTTCTTTAGTTGGTTTTTTTGGTGGAACATCTTCTTCGAATAAGCTGAATTGGTCAATGCCAAAATATTTTTCCCCAACTTTAAAATTATTTAGGTAGAACTCAACCTTTCCCTGACCAACATTCCACAAACCAGAATATCCAGTATCGATAGTCTGAGCAAAAATGACAGAATCCCAATCGATAGGTATGTGAAGTCTAAATTTATTTGTCCCAACTTCATAATCATTAATGTACCAAATTGCTTTACAATTTAAAGTTTTATCTTCTATGGAGAAAAATGGATTATTAAAAATTACCTCAGCTCCAATAGTAGCGAAGTGTTTATTTATTTGGTTGAAGTATATACGTTTATCAATTTTAGAATCTTTTGCAGCATCAAAAATTCTAATTGAATAAATATCCGAGTAATCGTTTGGATAAAATAAAGCATTAAAATTGTATCGAGATTTTTTCGAATGAGTTTCATTCAATTCAGTTAAATCATACGATAATTCTGTTTGAGTTTTTCGAATGATTAAATCTTTTTTCTGATCTTCCTCTTCTTCTAAAATAAATTTGTTTAATGTGTTTAATATAAATTGAAATCTTTCATTTTTTTTGAATTTATTTTTTAATTCATGCGCTTTCTTTAAGGCTGGGCGGTATTGGAAAAGATTAAATAGCGCTTCTAACTCGAGTAATTCTGCCTCAGATTTTTCAGATGTAGATTTTGTGTTTTCAATTATTAGTTCAGATGCAAATAATAAAAACCAATATTCTTTTACTTTCAGTGCTTTAGTAGTAAGTTGAAATAAATCAGAAATTTGTTGCTGATTCAAAGAAATATTTTTAGTGAAATATTTTTTTGCTTGTTTAAAAAGCTTTTTGGATTCAATTAAATTTGCATCCTTTCCGTCATCAAGAAGAAAGCAGTTTTCAAATGCTTCGTCAGCCTTATCGAATTGTTTTAATCCAGCATATGCTCTAGCTTTGTTTAAATAAGTCCAGCTTAAAAGGCTTTTCTCTTTTTCAATACTTCCTTCAATATCTGCAATTGCACCTTCAAAAATGCTCATTCGTGATAGAACATAGGCTCGAAAAAATTTGGTTTTAGCTAAATCGCCTTTAAGTTCAACTGCTAGGTTAGCATAGTCCATTGCTTTATTAGGCTTTCCATTCTCAAGGTAGGCCCAGGCCAGACAAATAGCGGAATCGCTGTCATTAGGTCGGTTTTCAAAAAGCTTTTCTGCAGCAGTCAGAGCAAGTCTAAATCTTCCATTCCAAAGATGATCATAGGCTTCAGATTGTAAATTATTTAGTTCTTCTGCAGTCATCAATAAAACTTAGATTTTGAAATATAATCTAAAGAAAAATTAGTAAAGATTTTTTAAATATTATTTATTGCAGACTTTATTTTATCGAACCAATTTTCAAAATTTACGTCTAAAGAAACAACAAAATGAGTAGTTTATGAAAAACAAAATTCTACTAATAATTTTGTTCTCTGTAATTACTGTGGGCTGTACATTCTGGGGTGTACGCGGCAATGGCAAAATTAAAACTGAAACAAGGTTAATTGAAAACTTTAAGAGGATAGACGTGTCAGGAAGCTTTACTGTAAAAATTCAAGTTGGAGAACAGACATCTCTGAAAATAAAAGGAGAGGAGAATTTACTTCCTTTAATTAAAACCCAAGTTCGTGGTAATACTTTAATTTTAGACACTAAGAAAAGTTTATCCCCTCGAAAAGAGTTATTAATACTTGTCACTACTCCAGAATTAGAAGGTATGGACTGTGCTGGTGCAAATGATATCCTTGTTGAAGGAATTAAGACCAACTCTTTTGAAATCGATTTAAGCGGAGCTTGTAGTATTGAGCTCAATGGTATAGCCGAAAAATTTATTGCAGACTTATCAGGTGCTGGAAGTATAAATGCAAAAAATTTAGAAGCTTCTAAAGTTTATATTTCAGTTAGTGGTGCCGCAAGCGCAAATGTTTTTGCGAGAGAATTCCTTGATGCTTCAGTTTCTGGTGTAGGTTCAATTGACTTTTTTGGAAATCCAAACAAAACCAATACAAATGTTTCTGGTGTTGGTTCCATCAATAGAAAATAAATGTAACATTCAAAAATAAGCAGAGTTATTGTTAAGATTCTGCTTTCTCTTTTACTAATTGTTATATTTCCATTTAAAATTGGAAGGTATCATGTCAGCAAACAAAAATTTTCAAGTTGCTATTCTTATGGGAAGTGATTCTGATTTACCGGTCATGAACCAAGCTGCAGAAGTTTTAACAGAATTTGAAATAAAATATCAAATTAGAATTTTATCAGCGCATAGAGTGCCGCACAAGTTACAAGAATATGTTAAAGAAGCTGAGGAAAAAGGGGTAAAAGTATTTATTGCGGGTGCTGGGTTAGCAGCGCACCTACCTGGAGTAATAGCAGCCTTTACTACACGTCCGGTAATAGGTGTACCATTAGCAAGCGGTGCTTTAAAAGGAATCGATTCGTTATTAGCTATTGTTCAAATGCCAAGCGGAGTACCAGTAGCAACTGTTGCAATTGATGGATCAAAAAATGCAGCGCTATTAGCCATTCAAATTCTTGCTTCTGCAAATCCAATATTGAATAAAAAACTTTTGACTTATAAGAAAAAGATGGAAGATGAAGTATTAAGAAAGGATAGTGAATTAAATAAAAGTTGAAAATAATTTAATAAACTATTCAGTATAAATAGGATTGGCAATAAATTTTTTATAATTCCATTCAAAAGAAATTGATTTTGGTTCTTTTCGATGAGTGCAAGTTTGAAGATCGCAAAACTTACAGCATTCATCTTTACAGTAATCCATGTGAATTCTTACTCCGGCGTTAGGGGAAATTTCTTGCAATTTATCTTCAATATGCTCTTCCTCTATGTGCGATTGTTTTATTGAAAAATAGAATGGCAGAATTAAATGAAAATCTACAAAGATATTTTCACCGGATTTCCAAAATCTGAGATGATGAATATCAATCCAATAGTCTTTTCTCATTTCGCACAATTGAATCGAAATAGTATTCAACATTTCCTTGTCAGTTTCATTCATTAATTCTCCAATGGAACTTCGAATTAACTGATAACCGGTTATTAATATATTTATTGCAACTATTATTGCAATTATTGGATCAATAATGAGCAAGTCAGTTGTTAAAACTAAAATTAAACCAAAGACAACACCAATGCTTGTGTAAGAATCTGTTAGAACATGTTTACCATCTGCTATTAAGGTTAGAGAATTTGTCCTTTTGCCAATTTTTACTAAATAAAATCCAAGAAAAAGATTAACCATTCCGGCTGTTGCAATTATTGCAGTTCCAATATCTAATTGTTCAGTTTTAACTCCATGAATCATATCCTCAATCGAAAAATAGATTATTACTATTGCAGCAAGAACAATTAGAAATCCCTCAATACCGGCTGAAAAGTATTCTATATTTCCATGTCCATACAAATGATTTTCATCAGCCGGTTTTGAACTTAAATAAATACTGTACAGTGCCATTGAAGTTGCTGCAATATGAACAATTGACTCAGCAGCATCAGAAAAAATCGCCGATGATCCAGTAATAAAGTACGCGGCTAATTTCCCAAGAAGCATTCCTAATCCAATTATCAAAGAGAGCCATGCAGCTCGTTTTTTAATTTTAAAATTATTTGCATCAATAATTATCATTTATTGTACTATTATTTTCGCTCAAACTTAATGATTTTTGTTCACTTTATGAAAATGGATATTAAGTGGTAAATTTATTAACAACCCAAAGAATTTGATTCTCATACATAGGAATTACTTTACTTAACTGCATTGTTAAAACTCTGAAATTGTAACTTAAACTAAAGAAATAGAATCAACGCATTGGCATATTATGTGAGCTATGAGGCCGTACGTAAAATTCGATTTTGAGTAAGTTTAACTGATTAAGATAAATTCAAATGAATCTCTAAAAATAATTTTAGCAAACTCTAATAACTCATATTCGAAAAAAACAATAGGAGAAAAAATGGCACTTATAGTGATAATTGATGACGATCCAGATATCCTAGAGTCAAGCAGTTTGGTATTAAAATCTAAAGGACACGATGTAATCATTTCAAATAATCCAAATGATGGTTACAAATTAGTTAAAACGAAAAGACCAGATTTAGTAATTCTTGATGTTATGATGGATGAACCAGATGATGGTTTTCACCTTGCACAGAAATTTAGAAGAGAAGGTGTTAACACTCCAATATTAATGTACACATCCGTTTCTAAAGCAATAGGATTGGATTTTGATAAAAGTGAAATTGTTCCAGTAGATGCTTTTGTGGAAAAACCAATCTCACCAGAAGAATTGATATTAAAAGTGGAAGGATTGCTTAAAGTAAAGGAGGGGAAATAATATGTTCGTTCTAGAAAAAAATGCTATGACAGAAGAGATTGAAATGTTAGTTGAAAAGTATGGTAAGAGTAGATCCTCATTAATGCCAATACTTCAAGATATTCAAAGGCAGCATAAATATATTCCAGACTTTGCTCAACAAGAAATTGCCAGGCTGTTAGATATTCATCCAGTCGAAGTCTTTAGTTTTATTTCCTTTTATTCATTCTTAAACACAGAACCAAAAGGCCGTTACATCGTTAGATTATGTCAAACCATTACATGTGATATGCAAGGTAAAAAAGATGTAGCACGAGCAATTGAAAGAGAATTAGGAGTAAAATTTGGAGAAACATCTAAAGACAAAAAGTTCACACTGGAATTTGCTAACTGTGTCGGAATGTGTGATCAAGGACCAGCTATGATTGTAAATGAAAGAGTTTATGCAAAACTAACACCAGAAAAAGTCGTTCAATTTTTGAATGAATTGAAGTGAGGTGAATAATGAAAGAGAAAATTAGAAAAGGTACCGTACTTTTTTCAAAATATGTTCCTGGTGAAGGAATAAAAAAAGCACTAACCCTAAAACGCGAGGATATTTTATTTGAATTGCGCGAATCAAAATTAAAAGGAAGAGGCGGAGCCGGATTTCCTACTGCTACAAAGTGGACCATAGTATCAGCAGCAGTTGCTGACCAAAAATATATTATTTGTAATGCAGATGAAGGTGAACCGGGTACATTCAAAGATAGAGTACTTCTTCATGAGTTCCCCGAATTGGTGTTCGATGGAATGGTAATAGCTGGATATACTCTTGGAGCAACAAAGGGAATTGTATACTTAAGAGGTGAGTATGAATATTTGAAAAAGCCATTAGA
>VGVY01000067.1 GCA_016873835.1 Ignavibacteria bacterium | reverse complement strand
ATTGCATTAAATAATAATTTAAATGTGCCGTAAGTCCAATGTCTCTTTTGAACTCCAAATCCAAATAAAATTATATGTCCGTTCTTTTGAGTGACATCAACAACAGATGCCCGCTTAAATAAATAATCTTCTCCAATTAAAAAGCCGGACTTTAGTAAATCTTTGTCAGGAAACCGGGCAATTATATTTCTGTCAAACTTTCCAAAAGGAGTTGAAGTTGAAAATGCCATTTTACTGCTAACATAAGCAGCAACTTCTTCTTCCATTCCATAACCAATTGGTGTTGTATTATCAACACTCATCTTCAATAGAGATCCGGGGCAAAAGAAATCATTGCTTTTAACATTCTTCAAGACATTAGTTAACCGCAACTGCAAATCGTCAATAGCAAAGTTGGATGATTCACCAAGAGTTATTAAGTATCCGCCGTCTTTCTCAATAAAATTTTTCAAGTTCTCTAATCCAAGCTTTCCAATACCGCTGTCATATTCCGGCGGTTTTGGACGGGAAAATCTTGCAGCATCTCCGCTTGGCTTTCCATTTTTTATAATATCTCCGCTGATATCTGGAAAAATTATCACATCAAATTTTTCTTTCAGTTTTTTATTTTTGAAATCTTTGTTGTGCATTGTTACAAAATTGAATTCGTAGTTTTCAAGGAGTAATCTTGTCCAGCCCTCATCCATACTTGCAGTCCAGGGTTGATAAAGACCAACTTTTATTTTATTAATTTGTTTCAACAAGCTTTTATCAAGTTCATCAACTACATCGAAATTCATGTGCAGATCTTTTGCGGCTTTTAGAACAATATCTTTTATTTTAGTATTTGATTCAATTACTACAGAGCCTTCATTATATGAAGCTCCATCGTTTTCAAATTTTTTAGTATTCCAATAAACTGGAATATTTTCTTTGTGCATTCTATTGATTAAAGTCGAATTAAAATTTAAACCAGATTTGGCTATATAATATTTCCCTTCCAATGGAGATACATTTCCTTCAGGGTAATTTGCATTACTTAATAGAGTTGTATGAAGTGCAAAAGGTTTGTCTATCTGAAAAAATTTTGTTCCCATTAAATAAGGTAATGTCCAACCAGCTACATCATACGGCTGAATTGGAGTTTGCTCTCTAGATGTTCTGAGGTCGGGGTAGTTTTGTTCTTCGAATAAATCTTTAACATAAAGTCCATTTGGCTGTGAAAGGTAGATTATATAACTATCTGCCGGATAAATTGTGTTTTCAATCGTGAATTGTTTATCAGAAAAATGAACCTCAACACCCCCAAGCTGAAGTATCTCAATCATTTTTGAAACCGATACAGGATCATTCTGATCTCTTGGTATAACAAATGCAAATGGTTTTCCTTTTAAACCTTTTTCAATGGCTTCCTTTCCCATTTTGTAATAATTCATGAGGATGGCATCTTTGTAATCAGAGGAAATTTTTAGAAGTGCTTCGGTTAATGCAATTTCATAATTAACAATATCGCGCAAGCGCCACCAACCGCCGCGCCATGGATTTGGATAATTTGTTCTGATATCATATGTAGTTAGCTCTCTAGTCGCTCTAACTTCTGAAGGATCAATGTAAATCGGACTTGCAACATTAACACTAGCCATTTCTGAAAGGAGAGAAATTTGATTGTGCCATAAACCGCAGTCGCTTGCTGGTCCTTGCCACCACCCTTCGAACATTGCTTGATCAATAATTCCATTATACCCAAGATTTTCAAGGTGAAGAGCAGTATAACCGCCAATTAATTTTTGCCAGCGCCATATCAACGGATGAACATTTGGATTGAGAGGATCTTTATACGGCACAACAAATAGTCTTGCCCCTCCGCTTCCCATTTGATGTTCATCAAGCCAGACTTGAGGAATGAAATCATGATAAGCAACCTGAACAACGTTTCTTGTTTCTTGTAGATTAAACATGAACCAATCCCGATTGTTATCATGACCAGCATAAGTATGATAAAGCCAAGGCATCGAAGCACCATCATATTCTGTGTTTAAATATTTATTGTACCAATCCACTACCATCGTTGTACCATCCGGATTAATAGATGGCATTAAAAGAAGAATTACATTATCCAAAGATTTAACAATTTCTTCAGAAGTTTTTTTGTTAATCAAATTATAAACTAATTCCATAGACATTTGAGCCGAAGCAATTTCTGTTGAATGGATGTTGCAAGTAACCAAAACAACTGTTTTTCCCTCTTTAACAAGTTGTGAAGCGATTTCATCATTTATTTTTCTTGGGTCAGAAAGCTTTTTAGATATTTCGCGGTATTGCTCAATGTTTTTAATATTTTCTTCCGAGCTGACAATAGCCATGAACATATCTCGTTTTAAAGACGACTTGCCTATTTCTTGATAAATAATTTGTTTCGAAAACTGAGTCATATGTTTGAAATAATTTTGAATCGTTTCGTATGAAGCGATTTTATAATCTGCTCCAACTTTAAATCCTAAAAATTCTTCCGGTGATTTCATCTGTTGCGGATAAATCAGAATTGGGAAAAGTAAAATCCAAATGAAAAATCGTTTATACATTTAGACTCCTCTTTATAATTTGATGCAAATATCTTGCTGAAATTAGGAATTCAGAAATTAATAATCAGAAAAATTTTTTTGAAGTTTTAAGAGAAGAAAAAAAATACAAATTGTTAGAGTTCGCTGATATTATTTAACACCGGCACTCTACACTGTTGTAATACTTGCTTATCTTGATGACCATCACAGATTAAAACACAATCAGCGCCAATTTCTGATGCTACCTCAAAATCATGAACTGTATCACCAATTATTAAAGTTTCTCCTTTTCCATTGCCAAGTAATTGCATTAATTTTTTGCCAAGGTGTAGTTTGCCGGCTGCATAGATATTATCGAGCCCAATTACATGAGTGAAATATTTTTTTAAGTTGTAATGTTCTACAAGTTCATCAAGTGTATGTTGTGAATATGCAGATAGTATTGATTGCCCAATTCCATTTGCATGAATTGAATCAAGTGTATTCAAGATCCCTTCATACAATCCGCTTTCAAACTTTCGTCTTTCATATTCATCCATCCAATGCTTCCCTACAACTTCGAAGGATTCCTTTTCAAAATCAAAACCAATATTAGCATAATAATTTTTTACTGGTATTGTAAATGCTTTTCGATAAGTCTCAATAGTTAAAGACTGAAGACCGCGTGGTTCTAAAAGTTGATTTATTAATTCAACACAAAGTGCAACATCATTAAGAATTGTTCCGTTCCAGTCCCAAATGATGTGTTTGTATTTTTCAATCATGGGTACTAATTTATTGTAAATTTATCCCATGACAAAATATTTGCTAAAAAAACCTTTGCGGACTTTGCGCTTATCTTAGCGGCTTTGCGAGGAAAAGAATTCCACGCTAAGTGCGCTAAGTTTTCGCCAAGCTCGCAAAGAAATTCCTTGTTGATTCACTCAGATTCATTCCATAATTTCACATCGAACAAATCAATTACAAGTAATTGCTGATGAATGTAATTATTATTTCTAAACTCAGTAATCACATCGCAAAAAATTTTTCAATTCTCATTCCATCAGTAAACCGATGGACAAGTTTTCAATTCTTAATTAATAAAGGGGTTTTAAATGATTGAATTCCAATTTCTTGATTGGTTTTGGGTCGTTTTGTTTTTGTTAGTAACGGTTGGCTTAGGTGTTGCATTTTACCGTTTAGGGAAACGATCGGAATCAGATTTTTTCTTGGCTGGAAGAGAGCTTCCATGGTGGCTTCCGGCATCCTCAGTTTATGCAACGCACACTGCAACTGATACACCAATTTGGGTAACTGGTGTAGTTTACAAATATGGAGTTGCCGGATTATGGTACACTTTTTTTGCTGCATGGTGTGCAATAAGTGCATTTGTATCAACAAGAATTTTTAGGAGATCGCTTGCTTACACGCAAGCTGAATGGAATACAATAAGATTTCATGGTGTCGGTGCTGAAATGCTGCGCGGTTGGATTTCAGGCTGGCAAGTATTCATGAATATGTTCATACTTGGTTGGGTTGGTATTGCAATGGGAAAAGTGTGCGAGTATTTATTTGGTTGGGATTTGTGGATTGGATTAGTTCTCTTCTCTTCCCTCTGCGCAATTTATGTTCTTGCTGCTGGATATTGGGGTGTGATAATGGCAGATTTTCAACAAGGTATTATTGCATTCCTTATGATTATTATCGTTTCTGTCTGGGGAATTATGGCTGCCGGCGGTCCTACAGTTATTGCAGATAAACTTACAACAATGGGCGAAGCTTGGCGAATGAATCCGTTTGCATTCACTGGTTGGTTCAGCGGTGAATTCCCGGTTGCATGGTTTATTACAATGATGGTAATCGCTGTAATTGGCGGATTCGGTATGGGAACAAGCATTGATTGGTACGTTGAAGCACAACGAATTCAAAGTGCAAAATCTGTGCGAGATGCAAGTTATTCGATATGGTGGGGAACAGCATTAGTGCTTACACGAAATTCAATTTGGGCTGCTGCAGTACTTGCATTCTATGTTATGTTTCCAAACATCACTTCTCAAAGCACATATGAAATGGGATGGTTCAGATTGGGTTTTGAATATCTTCCAGTTGGACTGATTGGATTTTTCTTCGCAGCAATAATTGCAATACATATTTCAACAATAGCATCTCATTTAAATCTTGGCGCAATGTATTTTACTCGTGACTTGTATTTACACTATTTCAAGCCAAAAGCATCTGAAAAAGAATTGGTTTGGGTTGGAAGAGTTGCAACATTAATCTTATTACTTGGTTCATTCTTTTATGGATTAATGATGGAAGACATTACTTCTTGGCTGATCTTTGCATTGTGGTTAATGGCGGCTGGTGTTTGGCTCCCAAATATTCTTCAAGTTGTCTGGTGGCGTTTTAATGCTTGGGGATATTTATCAGCTTGGATTGCAAATCTGGGAATCAGCTGGCTTGTAGTATGGATACTTCCGCATTTTAATATTATTCCTTCACTACCAGATTATCAACAGTTTTGGTTATTAATGCTTTTAGGAGCTTTGATTTTTCTGCCGGTAACATTCCTCACAAAACCCGAGCCAATGGAGCACCTAATAAAATATTATGTTCAGGCAAGACCGATTGGATGGTGGGGACCAGTAAAGCGAGAAGCAGAAAAACTTGGATTACTTGTTCATGTTGAACTGAATAACAAGGAGGTAAAAAAATGAAATACATAAAAAGAGATTGGAAGCCGGGCGATGCAGATGAATGGACAAAAGAAGATTGGATTACAATTATTATCTCCCCTCTTTGTTACATTTTATTGATGATTGGGACTGTACTAAGTTTTCTTTTGAACGTACTAGGTTTCATTTTATTAGCAGTTGGAATTTTTCTCACCTGGTTTATGCATTGGGTAATTGATCCCAAATTGAAAGTTATTTCAAGTGAATACGAAAAAAAGCAGCATGAATATTTAGAAAAATTAGAGCGTAATGCACGCTGGGAGGAAATTCATGGATAAAGGATTAGCAATGGTAATTGGAATGTCGCTCTCTTATGCAGCTTCATTTCTTGGTTTGTTGTTAGCTTGGTATTCATATCGCAAACATCATGGTAAGAAGAAATGATACAGCTACTACTTAACTCTCAAAGAATTGGAGATGCTTGGCTAGGGTTTATAATCCCAGCAATTATTCTTGGACTTTCTGTACTTTTGACATGGATACTCTATAAAAAGTTTTCAAAATAAACATTGTGAGCTTTGCGATTTCTTTGCGTCTTTGCGAGGTACATCTTTCCACGCAAAGCTCGCTAAGGTTTCGCTAAGTCGCAAAGAAAAAAAATGCACGAAAATGATATTGCTAAAATAATTGTACAAACTGTTTTTGACCTACACAAAAATTTAGGCCCTGGTTTATTAGAATCTGTTTATAAAAATTCATTAGCATATGATTTAAAAGAAAAAAGTTTGATTGTAGAAAGTGAAGTTCCAGTTCCGTTTGTATATAAAGAAGTTAAACAAGATGTTGGATTTAGGCTTGATTTGTTAATTGAAAAGAAAGTAGTTGTTGAAATTAAAGCTATAGAATTACTTGCACCCGTGCATTTTTCCCAGGTTCTTACATATCTAAAATTAGCAAATATTAAACTTGGATTACTTGTCAACTTTAATGTAAACCTTATAAAAGAAGGTATACACAGAATTGTAAATAATCTATAACTGCGGACTTTGCGATTTCTTTGCGTCTTTGCGAGGTACATCTTTCCACGCAAAGCTCACTAAGGATTCGCTAAGCCACAAAGGAAACATGAAGATGAAAAAAATATTATTATTTATTCTTATTCCGTTTAGTTTATTAGCACAGAGCAACGTCGATAAAATTGTTGAACGGCTTGATCAATTAAGTGAAGTATCTTTTAATAACTGGAAATACTCAACAAATTTTTCACTAAAACCAGAAGAAATTTTGAAAGATGACTTCGATGATTCGAATTGGCAATCAGCAACTCTCAACCAAAGATTTACTTTAGATTCATGCTGGTTTAGAAAAGTAATTGAAATGCCGGAATTAATAGCTGGTATTCCGTTGCATGGCAAAGTTGTCTTTCTAAATTCTGTAGATGATTTTAGCTACATGTGGATTAACGGTATGTACATGGGAAAATTTCCTTGGGATGGAGAAGTTCTTTTATCAGAAAACACAAAGCCGAATTCTAAATTTGTTGTTCTTATCAAAGCAATTAATACTGGCGGTCCTCTCCGACTTATACGTGCTAAAATAGATTTTGAAAAACCAACAGCAGTTCAAAAATTAATTAAGAATTTGTCTCTCAGTTTGCGTGTTGGCCAAAAACTATTAAGCTTCGATACTTACCAAAGTAATGAAAGAGTTAAGATTGATCCTAAAACTGACCATTCAAAAATTAACCGAACTGATAAAGAAAAACTGAACAAACAATTACAAGAACTTGTTTTAAAGGTTAATACTGATGCTTTGATTAATGGCGATACCGCAAATTTTATTCAATCTGTAAATAGTATTAAAAAGGATTTAAAGCCAATAAACGATTTCGCAAAAAAATTTACTTTACAATTTTCTGCTAATGCTCACATTGATGCAGCGTGGTTATGGCGTAAGAAAGAAACAGAAGAAGTTACTAAACGCACTTTCTCGGCTGTAATGAATATGTTCAAAGCCAGACCAGATTTTACTTATACCCAAAGTCAAGCTGCTCTTTATGATTGGATGAAAATTGATTATCCAGAATTATTCGACCTAATAAAAAGTTATGCAAACAAAGGACGGTGGGAAATATCAGGCGGAATGTGGGTTGAGCCTGATTGTAATTTGCCAAGCGGTGATTCATGGGCACGGCAACTTTTATATGGACAGAAGTTTTTCAAAAATAATTTTGGAAAACAAGCTAGCATCGGATGGAATCCAGATTCATTTGGTTATAATTGGAATCTTCCTCAATTCATGTTGCAAGGCGGACTTGACGCATTTATAACTCAAAAAATTGGGTGGAATGATACGAATGTATTTCCACACAGATTATTTTGGTGGCAGTCTCCTGATTGTTCAAAAATATTGACTTATTTCCCGTTCAGCTATGTAAATGAAATTAATAATCCTTTTGGATTAGTTGATTGGTTGCGGCAATATGAAGCTAATACTGGCTTAACAAAATTACTCGTTCTATTTGGAGTTGGTGATCATGGCGGCGGACCATCACTTGAAATGATGGCTCGCATTGATCAATTAAGAGAGCTGATGATTTATCCAAATATTGAATTTGGAACTGCTCAAAGTTACATTGATTGGGTTCGCAAGCATGATTTATCTAAAATTCCAACATGGAATGATGAACTCTATTTAGAATACCACAGAGGAACAGCAACCACACAATCCAACACAAAACAATGGAACAGAAATAATGAAGTTTTATTAACCAATGCAGAAAAATTTAGTTCGATTGCATCTTTATTCGGCGACGAATACAAAACAAATTACTTACGAGAAGCATGGCAGACTGTTTTGTTCAATCAATTTCATGATATACTTCCTGGTTCAAGTATAAGAGAAGTCTATATTGATTCTGATAAGGATAATCAATATGCCCATAAGTTGGGAAATCTTGTACTAATAAATTCACTTCAACATATAGCATCTAAAATAAACACCTCAGAAATAAAGAATGGTAAAGTTATTGTTGTTTATAATCCGTTAGGATGGAATAGAACAGATGTTGTGACTGTAAAACTCCCATTTGGCGATGACTTCAATTACACAATAAATGATTTGCAAGGTAAAGAAATTACCTCTCAAATAATTACAGAGGATAAATATTCTCGACAAATAATTTTTATTGCTGATGATGTTCCTTCTCTGGGTTATAAATCGTATGTGATTAAAAAATCATCTTTGGCTAATTCAATAAATAACAGAGAACATGCACCTACATTTATAGAAAACAAAAATTTCAGAATAAGTTATAACGAAGAAAAGGGATGGTTAAAAAGTGTCTTTGATAAAAATTTAAATAAAGAATTACTTAGCGGATACGGAAATAAATTACAACTATTAGAGGATTTACCAAGTGCATGGGATGCTTGGAATATTGGTTTAACCGGAAAAGAGTTTCCTTCAATATTTAGGAAAGCTGAGATTGTTGAAAATGGTCCAGTTAGAACCGTTTTGCGCTTGCATCATGATTATTTAAAACCAGGTGTTGTTAAAAGTTTTCCTACGGAAGATTATCCTAATACATTTTTCACTCAAGATATTATTCTTTATGATCAATTGGATAGAATTGATTTCAAAACAAATGTTGAATGGTGGGAAGATAAAACAATGCTCAAAGCCGCTTTTCAACTCAATGTTAAAGACACAATTGCAACTTATGAAATTCCGTTTGGAACAATAAAAAGGTCAACAACACTGAAAGCGCAATGGGACAAAGGTAAATGGGAAGTGAACGCTCAAAAGTGGGCAGACTTATCGCAAAATGATTTTGGAATTAGTTTGCTTAACAAAACAAAATATGGATACGACACACGTGGAAACACAATGCGGTTATCACTTCTCCGCTCACCCAAATGGCCGGATCCAACAGCAGACCGCGGTGATCATACTTTTGAATATTCATTATATCCTCATAAAGGCAAGGTTGAAAACAGCGAGACAATTTATAAAGCTTATGAATTTAATTACCCGCTTTTGACTTATATTACCGATTCACATCAAGGGGAACTGCCGCTCACTGATTCATTTGTAAAAATTAATTCCAAAAATGTTATTATAACTTCTATCAAACATGCCGAAGAAACTAAGAACGCTTGGATAATTACTTTTTATGAATCACAAGGAATTGATACTAAAACAGAAATTGTACTGCCATTCAATCCAACAAAAGTAGTCGAAACAAACTTTCTGGAGGATGATTTTAAGAATGTTAATTTTGTTAACAGCAAAATTCAATATTCAGTCCCGAAAAATTCAACAAGAGTATTAAAAGTATTTACAAAATAGCGAGGATGAAATGCCAAGGGAAATAAAAGAGGATCAAAATTATAAAGACAAACTTCTTAAATTAATTCCGAGTGAGATTGTAGCTGCATATTTAGTAATACTCGGAATATTAAGCAATGAAGAAATTACAATTCAAGAAACCAACATTACTGTAATTGTACATTGGGTTGTGTTTGGTATTATTCTAATTCTTACGCCGGTTTACTTGAGAAAATTCCAAAATGTGATGAAACTTTCACAACTTATATTAACTTCGTTGTCATTTGTTGTTTGGAGTTATTCTCTAGGTGGTCCGTTTGCGGTATCGAATTTTTATCATTCAACAATTGCATCGATCTTATTAATCTTGTGGACGCTTGCTGCACCTACTTTTGTAAAAACTAATCCAATTAATCAATAGGCATAAATATGAAAATTAAAAATATTATAATATTCAGTGCGGCTCTTTCAATTCTCGCATTTAATATTTCAGCACAAGAAAAAGAGCAAAAAATTACCAAAGAAAATATTGAACATGCAGAAAAAATACTTGGGCTTGATTTTTATGATGCAGAACGCGATTCAATGCAAGATGCTCTTAACGAACATTTAAAAAGTTTAGAGGGAATTAGAAAAATTAAATTGAATAATAATGTCTTTCCTTCTGTTTTGTTTAATCCAATTCCTATTGGTTTTAAATTTCCATCAACTCAAAAGCCTATTAAATACAGCAACTATTCCTATGCAAAGCTCCCAACTGACAATAACGAGCTAGCATTTTATACTATTGGCGAACTCGCACAGCTAATCAAAAACAAAAAAATTACTTCAACTCAGTTAACAAAATTTTTTATTGAGCGTTTGAAAAAATATGATCCTATGCTTCATAATGTTATCACTATTACAGAAGAACGTGCATTAGCTGAAGCAAAAAAAGCTGATAATGAAATTGCTAAAGGGAAATATCGCGGATTACTTCATGGAATCCCTTATGGAGTAAAAGATTTACTTTCAACAAAGATTTACAAAACAACCTGGGGTGCAAACCCGTACAAAGATCAAGTAATTGATGAAGATGCAGAAGTAATTAAAAAATTAGAACAAGCTGGTGCTGTGCTAGTTGTAAAGCTTACAATGGGTGCGTTAGCTTGGGGTGATGTCTGGTTTGCCGGCAAAACAAGAAATCCATGGGATACAACTCAAGGTTCTAGCGGTTCTTCAGCTGGTTCTGCTTCTTCTGTTTCTGCCGGATTAGTTCCATTTGCAATCGGCACAGAAACACATGGTTCAATTGTATCTCCATCAACAGTCTGCGGCACAACTGGATTACGTCCTACATACGGCAGAGTGAGTAGAACTGGTGCAATGGCTTTAAGCTGGTCGATGGATAAGATTGGCGTTATAACAAGATATGCAGAAGACCTAGCAATAGTTTTTAATGTTATCCGCGGATTGGATAAAAATGATCCAACACTTTATGATGTTCCCTTCAATTATGAGCCAAAAATAAATTTCAAAAAGTTAAAAATTGGTTACTTGAAAAATGATTTTGATAGAAAATATCCATTTCATGATAATGATTCTCTGGCATTAAAAAAATTAATTGAACTTGGTGCAGAACTAATTCCGATTGAACTTCCTGATTTTGCTGGAAGAAGTATATCATTCATTTTAAATGCGGAAGCAGCTGCAGTTTTTGATGAACTTACTCGCAGCAATAGAGATGATCTGCTTGTCCGCCAAATAAAAAATGCCTGGCCTAATAGATTCCGCGCTTCACGCTTTATTTCTGCAGCGGATTATATTAATGCGAATAGAATTAGAACTATACTGATACAAGAAATGGAAAAAATATTTGACAAAGTTGATTTGTATTTGTCCCCTTCTTGGGCTGGAAATAATTTATTATACACAAATTTAACCGGACACCCATGCGTTGTAGTCCCAAATGGATTCAGTGACAAAGGAACTCCTACCAGTATGACTTTCATGGGCAAGTTATTTGACGAAGGGACAATTATAGCTTTTGCAAAGGCATATCAAGAAGATACTGACCATCATAAAAATCATCCAAAATTAGATTGAATATCTTAACACTAAGAGCTGAAAGCTAATAGCTAGAAGCTCTTAGTCAATTTTTTTGTTGTCTAAGTAACTTACCGCATCGTCCACAGCTTTGTGTATTCCGGTAATAACCAATGTATCCTTCGCTTGCAGATTTTCTTTGCCGGAAGGATTTGAAATTATTTTCCCATTCCGAACAATAGTGATAATTGTTGCTTCGGTAGCAGAACGCAAATTTATTTCAGCCAATGTTTTTCCAATATTAATATTGTCCTCTCCGACATAATAAGTTTCAGTTAAACCTAATGCAAGTATTTCATCAAGATGAATAAAAGGATGAATCTCTTCCTCTGATTTTCTCATAACACGGTATCCTTCGCTTCTCAAAAGTGCTACTTGCTTGGAACGGACATTTAAGGGTATGTGATACTTTTCTAAAACTTTGTTAAAAATCTGCAACGAAGTTTCAAATTCCTCAGGAATAACAACATCGGCACCAAGTTTTATAAACGCATCTACTTCGGCGATGTATCTGGTTCTAACAACAGCATAAATATCTTTATTTAATTTTTTTGCAACACGTAAAGCAAGTTTAGCTGAAGGCGGATCTGATATTGCCAGGACAATTACTTTCGCATTTTCGATGTTTGCAGATAACAATAATTCTGCTCTTGTAGTATCACCGTAAATAATATTCTCTCCCTTCGCTTTCTCTTTTTTTACAGTTTCTGAATTTAAATCGATTACGATATATGGTATTCCAGTTTCTTTAAGTACTTGTGCTAAATTTCTTCCGTTCAAACCGAATCCGGCAATCATCACATGGTTGCTTATTTTAGTTTTTTGTTCAACTCTGTTTTTCCCCGAAAAAATTGATTTAACTTTTATCCGAGCAGACAAGTTATGTGCAAAATATATTGCAAATGGTGTTAAAACCATGGTAAACACTGATGAAGCAATGAACGCATTATAAAATGATGA
>VGVY01000066.1 GCA_016873835.1 Ignavibacteria bacterium | reverse complement strand
AAACCATTTTACGGTTCCATTTTCACGTTCTGCCATTGAATAAAACTCCTTAAAAATGTTTTTGATACTTCTTTGAGCAGAACGTCTGACAAACCTTACTGTTAAAATCTGTAGAGACTTACTGCTCTATGCGTTAAACTTAATAAAAATATTTTTAAAACAAAATCAATTGATTACTATTTAATCATCATAACAATTTGAGCAGCTTGTTTTTGGTTATACTCAAATGCAATTTTTTTGTAATTAACCAAGTCAATAATTGTTCCTATCATACAAATTCCACCAGTTAGAAGATAAAGAATTCCTAATCCCAGTTGGTCTGTTAGAAATCTTTGAATACCAGCAATGCCCAAAAACCCAACCAATGTTACGAGTAGAATGGTTTGAGGATCTCTTCTTCTAGTTCTGTAAATATTAGCAAATGATTGAGCTTTCTGATCGTCCATTCCCTTAATAATAGTAGAAATGTACATTTGTTCTTCGCCCATAATTTCAGGCATTAATTCGTAGATGTTTGCCATGTTAACCCTCTCTTCAATTTGATGAAATTGTTTTTCATTTTAATAAAAAGTGAACTAATTCTTAAAACTATTAGAATAAAAGCTACTATTCCCAAGGGATGAGTTTGAATTGAGCGAATTATATCGCTGTGGTAAAAAAATGATATTGATCTTCCTATTCCGCATCCCGGACAAGATTCAATACCAATATTATGAAATAAGCAAAGAGAAAAAATTTGTGGTTCATAAGGATTGATAAACAGCAAGTAGCTCAATGCAAATGCCCACATTAATGCTTCCAGCTCTATCAATTTTATATAAGAAAATATTTTTGACATCAATACTAATTTTGTTGAAATGATAATACTTTTATTTCATGATTGAATCAAGTTTCATTTAATTAGTCGTATTAACGCACCTTATGTTTCAGCTTAACTATAAATATCTTTCTTTAATTACGTTTAGGTGATGAATAAAATGACCAGCTAGGAGATAAGGTAATGTTCTAACTGTTACATTATTGCCGCTCGCTATTCCATTTAACGCCCACATTTCATCGGTAAATCCATTGAACATAAGGATATTGGAATTCCTTAAAAATGAAAATTCCTTCCAGATTTCTGCAAGAAGAATTGACTTATAGTTAGAGTTTGCTGCATAATAGTTTTCGTCAAAACTTAATAATGCTTGCGGATCATTGCGAGAAAATCTTAAAGCTCTATAAATGAAAATTCTTTCCGTATCGATTATATGCCCTAATACTTCTCTAATGCTCCATTTATTTTCAGCATATCTAAATAATGATTTTTCTTCATCAATATTCGAGAAGAATTTTTCACCCCCCACTAATTGATTGATTAAAATATCAATGATATTTCCTTCTGGAACTAATTGAACATATTTATGATAGTAAGGTGAATATTCAGATTGGGATGGTTTTGTGATCATAATTTTCTCTCTTTCAAATTTCTTGATGTATAGTCAGCATAAGATGGGACATTTCTTTTGTATTCGCTTGACATCAAGGGAGAAGAGAAAATAAAATCTGCAGAAGCTCTATTACAAGCAATTGGAATATTCCAAACAACAGCAATTCTAAGCAATGCTTTAACATCAGGATCGTGCGGCTGAGGTTCAAGCGGATCCCAGAAAAAAATTAGAAGATCAATTTTCCCTTCCGCAATTTTGGCTCCTATTTGTTGGTCGCCTCCAAGCGGACCGCTTTGCAGCTTTTGTATTTTAATCTTCAGTTCTTTAGATAATAATTTTCCGGTTGTTCCAGTTGCATAAATTTTATGCTGTGAAAGAGAGCCTTTATTATATGTTGCCCATTCAATTAAATCTTGTTTTTTGTTATCGTGGGCTACTAGAGCAATTTGTTTTTTGGTGGAAAGTTCTTTTTTGATTTCCATTTATTTGTCCTATTACTTTAACAACAATAACTTAATAACTGATTGATTATTACCATCAGAGATTTTACAAATGTATAAACCAGAGTTTACAGATTTCCCAATTTCATTTTTACCTTGCCAAGTGATATTATTTATTCCAATTGGCTGATTGGTTTTTATAATTGACCATATAACTCTGCCAAGTAAATCATAAATAGTAATTGATACATCACTAATTTTATTTAAATGATATTGAATAGTTGTTGTTGGATTAAAAGGATTTGGAAATGCAGAAACTTTAAATTCTGCAAGAGTAAACTCATTAGCGATACTTGTAATAATGTTTGCACTACCGGGCGTTGGACTCATTAGTTTCCATGTGCTGCTTCCATCGGGGGTTCTTCCAAAAGAAATATCTGAAGTTTGTGGCCCGAATGTTAGAGAATCTAACCAGGTTACTCCATCATTTGCAACTAAGCCAATGAACTCACCACTTTTTGAGAGTTTAAAATTTGTATGAATACCAGGTTGATTATCATTATGGTTTTCATCGCACCAAACTAAAAGATGTTTTCCTGGGTCAAGTTTTAAATTGGTTTGAGTAAACTGCCATTTAGTTAAGTTATTCTTCTTATCTGTTAAATACATACCAGTTAAGGTAATTGAGTTTTGAGTTGGATTATATAGCTCAACCCAATCATCATATTCTCCAGCCGGATCTTTAATAAAATTTGTATTGTCTGCCATGAATTCATTAATTAATAAACTGTTTGATGCTGATCCCGATGAAGCTTTAATATTTATAAAATCTCCTAAAGGATAAACGGTTGTTATTCCTATTTTGTCTTTCGCTTCAATTTTAAATCTGCCATAACCAAGAGAACCGAGCGGTGGAATAACTCCAACCCATCTGTCAGCTTCATCAACCTTTGAAGAAGAAATTAAAGGACTAAATTTCATGTCGTAGAAATAAATTACCGTTAACATACCGGGATGAAAATGAATTGTCATTTTATCAATTTCATTGGATGAAAAACCTGAAGCATAAACATAAATTGAATCATTAGGTCTAGGGTTTTTAGGAAAAAAATCGATTTTATAAATCATAGGTGGAGCGGTTACAAAATTAATTTTATCTGAAAGATAATTATATCGCTCAACTGCAAATTGCCTTATTCCTTTTTTAACATGTTGATTGGAATAGCTTGTAGTATAAGAATTATGAAAATCGCTCAGTGTAAATCCATAGTCTAAAGTCCTAAAGTTATCATTAACTACAAATGGAGAAATCATATTTTTCAAATTGAATAGCTTGCTTTCCCAATTTTCTAAATAAAATATTTTCTCTCTTATAAATTTTAAGAAATGCGAATATAAATTTCTGTACTTAGGAACAGAAAGTATTCTTTCGATTAAAGGTCTTTGTCCTTGTGCAACTTTCGGAAAACTATACGGCGGTGCTTTTGACCAATCAATTGAAAACCAATCAACTCCAAATGAATTATCATAATCATAAGGTATCCAGTGGAATTTTTTTTCAGTCGGCTCATAATACAAATAGTAATTATTCATTAACGACCAATAGTCATCCCATCCTCCTAAGATTACATTCATAGCTTCATATTTAAGGAACTCATCAACGTTAAAAATTGATTCAAGAGAATCCGGAAATTGATTATCGGGTGTCTGAGTAATAATTCTAATTAAACGAGCAAGCTGTGTATAATCATTTACTTTTTCATTTGTTGTTAATTCATAAGCTTGTCTGCTGCCGGAATAAAATTTATAGCTATCAGGATTAGAACCTTTCCAAGTTAAATCTGCCGGGTAAAGGCATTTCCACAAATTTCCGGACGGGTCAGAAAAATTCTTATTTATAAATTCATCATCAATGTGTTCAACTGAGATGCACAATCCATGATATAAGTTGTTAATGTACAGCGCAGCATGTGCTGCTCTGCTTGATTTCATTCCGATCTTTTGGAAAAAATCCCAGCAGATTTTTGAACGAATAATTGAAGGATCGTTATGTTCGCCATTGATGTTCATTTTGTCGACATCGTAAAATTCTCTTCCTTGTACGAAAGTATTAAATGAAAGTTTGAATGATTTTTTCTTTGAATCACGAGAGGTATTGCCGCGAATTCTAATCCCGACATTTTCAATTACTTTGTCAATATGTGCGTTTTTAAAGTGCACATAACAACGATGCATCGAATCACTTTGCGGATGGCTTATCATCCAATTGTAACTAACCTGATCCATAGTTACGGAAATTACTGCAACTTGAGTATCATCGTACAATTTCCAACTTTGATCTGTATTTTGAGCGATTAAAAGGGATGTAAATGAAAATAATGTAATAATCAGGTAATTTTTCATTAGTTCAAATCGTTTTAATTTTACACGAAACTATAAAACTATAGCAAATTTATCTACAGAAATAATAATAAATTAAATTGATTTTGAACTAATAATTTCAAAACTTGAATGCAAGACAAATGGAGTTTATATGACAACACGTCGTCAGTTTCTCAATCAAGTTGCACTCGGAGCCGGTGCTTCAATGGTAGTTTTTAAAATGGATGCAGTTGCAAAGGCAATTGAGGCTATTGAAAATATACCTCCTGATAAATCTGCTTCAGAGCTTGCATCTGATGAAACTTTTTGGGGAAGAATACAATCAGCATTCGATGTTGATCGCACGCTAATAAATTTAAATAACGGCGGTGTTTCTCCATCACCAAAAGTTGTTATGGATACTTTCAAACGGTATCTCGATTATTCAAATCAAGCGCCGGCTTATTATATGTGGAGACATGTTGAACCCCATTTAGAAACAGTAAGACAAAAATTAGCGGCTAATTTTGGGGGCAATACTGAAGAAATTGCCATTACACGAAATGCAAGTGAATCACTTCAAATTATTCAGCAAGGAATGAATTTAAAAGAAGGGGACGAAATACTAACTTCCACACAAGATTATCCAAGAATGCTTACAACTTATAATCAGATGGAAAGAAGATGGGGCATTAAACTTGTTCAAGTGAAATATCCTACTCCGCTAATCAACAAAAACGATTATGTAGAAGCATTTAAAAATGGTATAACTGAAAAGACAAAAGCGTTATTAGTTAGTCATATGTGCTTTTTAACCGGTCAAATTCTTCCCATCAAAGAAGTATGTAAAATTGCACACGAAAAAAATATTACGGTAATATGCGATGGAGCTCACACATTTAATCACTTCCCTTATAAATATTCGGATCTCGATTGTGATTTTTTTGGAACATCCCTTCACAAATGGACTTATGCCCCAGTAGGAACGGGAATGCTTTTCGTAAAAAAAGATTTAATAGGTTCTATCTGGCCATTAATGGCAGCACCAAAAGAAATGGATTCGAACATTCGTAAGTTTGAAGAAATTGGAACCCACCCGGCAGCTAATCACAATGCTATTGCAGAAGCACTTGCATTTAATGAAGCACTTGGTGTTGATAGAAAAGCAGCTCGATTTAGATATCTACATTTACGCTGGATAAATCGCATTAAAGATTTTAATAACGTAAAATTCAGATTAAATATTGATGATCAATCGAATTGGTGCGGACTTGTGAATTTTTATATTGATGGCGTTGATGTTCCGAAATTGGTTGATTATTTACTTTCTAAATTTAAAATCTATGTTGTTCCAATAATTCATGATGAATATAAAGGAATACGAGTTACACCAAATGTATATACATTGAAATCTGAAATTGATTTGTTTGGAGATATAATAGTAAAAGTTGCGAAAGGCGAAATAAAAGAAGTTATGGAATTGCAATAAAAAAACGATTAATTATTTAAGAATCTATTTGTAAATAAATAATTCAATTTAATATTTCAGATTATGGAAAATGTTTTTTTGTTAAATGCAGTAAGATCAATTTTCTCAGATAAAGTTGAATTGTTACCATCGGTTTCTGAATTGTTTGAGTTGGAACTCGCATTTTTAGAATACCATTCTTTACCAAAAGAAGAATTAATAAAAAGAAGTGCTTTCTTAAAATCAATCAATTCAAATCCAACAATCCACTTTCAAGCTAATACCTATAAACCTACATTTGAAATTTTAACTAGGTCTAGTAAAACTAAAAGTTATTTTGAGAATGGTGTCTTCTCTACTGGCTATGCGACACACTCTTTATTCCCATATCGTGGAAAATTCCATCCACAATTAATAAAAAGTTTATTAAATATTATTGGTGTTAAAAAGGGAGAATTAATCTTAGACCCAATGTGCGGAAGTGGAACAACCAATATTGAAGCAGCACTTCTTGGAATAAATTCTGTTGCAGTTGATATTAGTCCATTTTGTAGGTTAATGACCAAAACTAAATTTGAATCCTTAAGAGCAAAAAATAAAGAAATACAGCAGCTATCAAAAAAAGAGGTTAAGCTATTCAATTTTTTTTCGACTAAGAAAAAGTATGATTCTAAAAAAAATATCAGCTTATTTGAAAATGAGCCAAATTATTACATTACTTTATTGGCTTTCCTTGATTCAATGGGATATTTTAACAGAACAAAAAGTTCAACCCATAAGGAATTATTTAATAGGGTACTTAAGCGGTATATTTACACTATTTTGAATTACTTAGAAAATCCATTTTATAATAAAAGGAACTTAGGGGATGTAATTATTTCCAAAGAATCAACCGCGATGGATATAAAATATGAAGAGAATACTTTTGATGGGATTGTAACTTCACCCCCTTATTCGTTCGCAATTGACTATGCCAGCAATGATAAAGATCAACTTGAATACTTGGGATTAGATGTGGATAAGTTAAAAGAAAAAATGATAGGTCTGAGAGGAAAGAATAAAACAAAAAGACTTGAAAATTATTTCGAAGATATGAAAACTGTATGTAGTGAAATTGCAAGAGTATTAAAAACTAATAAATATGCAGTAATTATTATTGGCTCGAATACAAATCAAACTGGGGGCATTAGACTCGAAGATAAAATAATAAACTTTTGTGAGCAAACTAATCTAAAACTTGTTAAAAGTATTGTTAAACCTATCAAAGGCTTGCGAAATACTATGAAGGAAGAATATGTTCTCTTTTTTAAAAAAATGGTTTAAGAGGTAATTGATGAAATCAACTGATGAAAAATTTAATAAAGTAATTGACAAAAACACATTCTATTTTTACAATAAAGAGTTTGAAGAAAGTTATGAAGGTTATGTTAACTCGATTAAGGAATTACTTCTAAATTTAAAGAACGAAATTGAGCTTAACGGACTTAAAAAAGAATTCTTTGAAAAATTAATATTAGAAAAAGAAAACGGATTACGAGCTTTGCTTGCTTTGACTGGTTTTTCAAACGAAAACTTAAAACGAATTACGACATTAATCAGAGTGGTTGACGATGCAGAATTAAATAGAATATTGCTCAAAGACAAATGGTTTAAAAAAGAAAATATTTCCGATGATGGAATCGCTGAATGGTCTGACTCAAAAATTACTGCGATGATAAAAACAGAAAAATATTTCAGACAAGGAATAGTAAATCTATTTTTTGAAGGGGCTACAATTCCTTTTTTGGCAAAAACATTACCTTTATTTGAATTGAAAAAGCTTAGCATTTCTAAATTACAATATCAAATTCCCGACTTAATCGATACGTTAATCAGATATAAAGAAAAGGGTTCATACTCCGGCAAAAAGGAAAATAATCCCGAAACTGTTATTGAAAATATATTAGAGGAATTCAAAGTAACTTTTGAAAGAGGTGATCTTTCTGAATTAATTACAAATGCACCTGATTCAAAAAGAACGATGGACTTTATTATTCCAAATAAGAAAAATCCCCTGCTTATTATTGAAAGTTCATATTTAGTAACAACATCCTCTGGGCAAGGTGATAAATCAAAAACAGAAATTTCGATTGATGCTTTACTCAAACAGCACTATCCAAAATCTAAATTTATTGGTTTTGTTGATGGAATTGGTTGGTATGTAAGAAAGGGTGATTTAAAAAGAATGGTTTCGGCATATGAAGATGTTTTTACTTTTCACGAAGATGAATTACGAAGATTTAAAGAACTGCTAAAGGATACGATAAAATAATTATGGAAAAATTTATAAATAAAATTCTAAATGGAGATTCTCTAGAATTATTCAAAGATATTCCAGATAATTCAATTGATATCACATTTGCAGATCCTCCATTTAATTTGAAGAAAAAGTACAACGGTTATAAAGATTCTCTTGAATTTGAAGAATACCTTGATTGGTGTGAGGTGTGGATAAAAGAGATGGTTAGGGTTACAAAGCCATCCGGTTCTATTTTTCTACATAATATACCCAAATGGCTAACCTATTATTCAGCTATTCTGAATAAATACTCTACTTTTCGTCATTGGATTTCTTGGGACGCACCTACCGCACCAATGGGTAAATCTTTACAACCTTCTCATTACGGGATTTTATATTATGTGAAAGATATTAAGCAAACCAAATTTTATGAATTAAGATATCCTCACAAACGATGCCGAAAATGTGGTTATTTGTTAAAAGATTATGGGGGCAAAAAAGAAGGATTACATTCTTTTGGACCACTACTTTCTGATGTTTGGACAGATATTCATAGGATTAAACATAATAAATACAGAGATGAGCATCCATGTCAATTACCAATTCATCTATTAGAGAGAATAATTTTAATGAGCACAGATGAATCGGATATTGTACTGGACCCATTCATGGGCACTGGAACAACAGCTATTGCAGCGAAGAGACTTGGCAGAAAATTTATTGGGTTCGAAATAGATAATAAATATGTTACCATAGCTAATAATAAACTCAGATATGAGAAACCAAATTCAAAACTTGGAGAATGTTGGGTCAGTTTTTTCTTAAAGGATATTATTTCACTTAGAGATAAAGATTGGGAAATGTTATCAAAATATTATTTACTTCCTCAAAATAACCGCGAAATCGACCACACGCAAATAGAATTTATTGATAAGAAAAAAATCTTGAAGCATTTTGATTTTGTCATGAATGGAAATGGAAAAGTAAAGCAAAGCTCAATGCAATTGGAATTTTGTGAATGCTAATTATTTGTTACTCAAGTTTAAAGCAATTCATAAAAATTGTTTGAAGTAATAACCTTTTCCTCGCAATTCATCGAAGTTCTTTTTAATAAACTCAAGAACAGTTTCGATTCCAATAACTTTAGTAATTCCAGTTCGTATTATTTGTTCCTTCTCTACACTTAATTCGCCTTTATATGGAATAACTGGATTAAAATCAAAATCGCCTTTTTTGAAGAGAGGGCGTACGGTAAATTGAAAATCTGCTGGAACAGATTTGACCATACCGACTAATTCAAAATTGGGAACGCCATCACGTATTGCAAGAACAATTCCTCCGCTTGAACCTCGATTAAAAACAGCGTCAATTAGAAATGTATTTTTCTCCTTAGCAAGTTCACTCACAATTCCTTTTGAAATCATTTTATAATTCATTGGGAATCCGAAAACATAAACAAAACTACCCCATTCAAGTTCTGCTGATTTTCCCCAAGGGAATTTAAAAATTGGAAGATTTACTGTCTCTCGAGCATAATATTTATGCCCAAGTATAGCAACGTCAATTGATTTGTCAATTAAAATTATGTCAAGCTCACCTCCGCCAGGAAGGTCGGGCACATAATTCGATTGTCTGTTTTTTATAGAAATACTTTGAACATACTGCGAGAAGGTACCATCAGGATTAAGAAAATGAGAAATGATTGTATCCGGGAAGCAAACTATGTGTGCAACTGACAGAAGTGCAACATAACCTTGATCCTCGTGGAAAATTGTAGCAGTACCTGAAGCAGTGTTGTTGTAATATATTTTTTCTACAGAAGTTTTTTCATAATCAATTCTTTTTAGATTGCGTTCTGTTATTTTTTGGCCTTCTTCAAATACATAACTTTCGTAAAAAGCGATGCTGTTAAGAAGTTTTATTGAGCTTGTTATTTCTTCAAGCTGTTTCGAAGAACTTTTGTAGGGGAATTCACTATCATATCTGCCGTCATTTAAAGTTGGATAAACTTGCTCATAAACAGATGAACATGCAAAAGTTGAAATTAGAATAATAACCAGAAATAATATTAAAAATGGTTTGTGATTATTCATTAGATCAAAATCCATTGCACTTAATCTTTGCCAAATCTAATTTAAAATTAGCTATTAATAAAGAGAAAAATCTATCAGCATTTACTTGGGTTCAACATTATTTTGAAAATTTATTTGATTTTGCATCCATGCTTCTCTTAATGCCAGTTGTTTATCAGTTGGATTATCCATAACATTAAATTGATGCCTTATTTTTCTTGGCTGCATAATTGCATCAAATTCTAATTCGGCTCCGTTTCTATCAACAGTTAATTTGAAACTTTGCCCTACTTTTAAGGTACGTAATGATAAAAATTTTTGTTGCGCATTTGCTAATGTAACTTCCTCACCATTTACTTTAGATATAAAATCACCAGGTTTAATATTTTTTTGTGTCGGTTCAATACGAGTTACAACAAATTTATTATCCTTAAATCCAATTCCAAAATCAATTGAAATCCTTGATGAATCAACTCCAACATCTTCAATATATTCAATCCCAATTAGATCAAAGTATTCTTTTACCGGAAGCTGTTCAGATCCAGAAATGTAATTCGTAATAAAGTTGCTTACTTCAGGAAATGTAATTTCAACTATTTCATTAAAAAAGTTTTCTTCGCTAAATGATTTATGGGGACCGTATTTTTTTGCTAATTCGAGAATTAATTCTCTCAATCCTTTTTTGCCGCTAGAGAGCTCTAATAATTTTATATCTAATAATGTTGCAGCAACAGAACCTTTATTATAAATATTGAAATATTGATCTTGCTTTTCGGTTGATTTAACGCCTAATTCAGTTAATGAAATAGAGCTGTCAAATCCATCATTGATTGTTAATTTTTGTTTTACTTGAGCCAGGAATTGATCTAAAGTTACAAGGTAGTCTCTCATCTGCATAATATCTGAAGCCCATTCTGTAACGCCTTCGTAAAGCCAAAGATGCTGAGACATTACTGGTTTTTCATAATTAAAATTTTCAACAAGTTCGCTATGAATGTGAAGAGGTGTGATTATATGAAAAAATTCATGTGCGGCAGTTGATCTGAGCAAGCTGGCAAATTCTTCATCCAGAGAATCTTCTTTAAAAACATAAATCGAGCTATAATTGTGCTCCCAAGCACCGGCAGAAAAATCTTCAAAATGAAAAAGGAAGGTATATTGTTCAACTGGCAGATCTTGTGTGAATTGTTTTGTTGCATAAAGAATGTCTTCCAGCAAATTCATTAAGTTAAACGAATTAATTAATCCGGTTTTTGAATATGTAAAAATATCTACAGCTGTACTTTCTACGTTTAATGATGCTTTGGTAAGATTTCCAGCTAGTATTGGAGAATCAACAACATAATCGAAATTTGGTGCTGAATAATATCCAGTACTATTTTTCCGAAGTGCAGTTCCAACCGTCCAGTCTTCCGGGTAAGTTAGCTTAATTTCAATAGGGTATTTTTGCATTCCATGAAAATATCCAAACACAGTTTGTCCGTTAATTAGTGCATGATCATTTTCGAGAGAACTTCCGCACATTGGATAGACTGGATTTATATCAACTTTTGTATCGAATGTTTCAGCAACGGAATATTCTATTTTATAAATTTTTGATGGTTCTGAAATCTCCCATTGATTTGTTGACTTATTGAATACAGCTAACGCACTGCCACTTTTATCGAATGCTTTAAAACTTCTTACATATCTTCCGATATCCATTATTTGATATGTACCGGGTGCGGTTGCCGCGAACTGAAAAATTTTATTTTGATCAGTTAATTTCTCCGGGATAAGAGTCACTTTAAAAAGATCATCAGCGCGGTCATTAAGATTTACATAAAATTTATGCTGTGCAGAAATAGATGCAAGTGATGAAAACAATAATACCGCAAGTAATAAAACAAATAAATATTTACCCTTCATTCCAATACCTTTCATTTTTCATTTAATTATTAGACGAATTTTAGAATTATCGGTTCTTTATTCCCCTGATGGATTTAGCCAGTAGCTTAGTGAAATTCCAAAAGCAAATAGACTTTCTTTACTGCTTTGGCGTCTTCCATTATAATCTGTAAATTCAAATTTGTTGAATGGAATTGATGCAAAATCAAAATGAATTATAACTGGTTTATTTAATCCGATTAAAGCTAGTGGGAAATTTATTCCGGCACCATATCGCCACATTAATTTTCCGCGTTCGTATATAATGTTGTTTTCATGATTAATAATTCCTCCAGCACGAAGTGATATTATTTTAAATATTGTTGCCTCTAACCCGATACCCCAATAATCAACATTGTGTTTTTCATCATACCCGGGATTCAACAGTCGTTTGTATTCTCCAGTCAATAATAGCTCAACATTCATTTGAGTTTTTTGACCTAAAATCATATTGGCGTTGTAAGCAAAACCAGTTCTAAAAAATCTTGCAACTTTGCCTTTTACTTTTTCTCTGAAAATAAATCTATATTCTTCTTCGTAGTCTGTTCCGTAATTTTGAATTGACGCGCCCACCTTTAAATAATCATTATAATAACTCTTATTAATTAATTCACCCAATCTCCAAATTATTCCAAAATCAAATAGAAGCGAATTATTCGATTCTATTGAATAAATATTTTGTCCCGAAGTTGAGAA
>VGVY01000065.1 GCA_016873835.1 Ignavibacteria bacterium | reverse complement strand
GTAATGGAATTATTTGAACGATTAGCTTACTACGGTCAGCAAATCGTTTTTATGATCTACATGCGTAATGACCTCGGTTTTTCTGAAGCTGAGGCTGGTCAATTATCGGGATTATTTGGAGGACTGATATATTTATTCCCAATACTTGCCGGCACATTGGCGGATAAATGGGGATTCAGAAGAGCATTCAATGTTGCATTCTCAATCCTCGCTCTTGGATATTTTTTAATTGGCTCTGTAGGAATGAGCATGTTTACCGGTATCTATTCCAATTTTGATCATTACTGGTTATTGATGTTTTTCCTAATCTTAACTGCGTTTGGAGGTTCGTTTATTAAACCTTCAGTACTTGGAACTGTAGCTGTCACTACAACTCAAGAAACAAAATCTTTGGGCTTTGCAATTTATTATTGGTTAGTAAATGCTGGTGCAATGTTAGGTCCAACTCTCGCCTATTTCACTCGTGATAGTTTTGGCAATAAAGCGGTTTATGTTGTCTCTGCAGTTGCTTGTGCTGCAATGTTAGTTGTTAATATGTTTTTATATAAAGAAGTAAAAAGTCCAGCGACTGATGTTGTTGAATCCTTAGGGAAAAAATTAAAAAATTTATTCGTCGTTCTCGGAAATATCAAATTCATGGTATTTCTTTTAATCTATAGTTTATACTGGATTATCTTTTGGCAAGAATTTATCATAGTGCCATATTATATTACTGATTTTATTGACGCAAATGCCCCTTATGAAATAATCCAGTCTTGGGCTGGCGCTGGTGCAATTATTCTTTTTCAGATTCCATTAAACTTGTTAACAAAGAAAATTAAAACTCATAATGCTATTCTTTACGGATTTGCTATTTCGAGTTTGATTTGGATTATTATAGGAATTTATCCTACAATTCCAACTATTATAGCCGGAATTGTTGCATTTGCAATAGGTGAAATGATCCAAGCTCCAAGATATTATGAATATATTTCCGAAATTGCACCTCCGGGTCAACAAGGTCTGTATCAAGGTTATGCCTTTTTGCCGATTGCTATCGCTCGTTTTGTCGGCGATCCATTTGGCGGCTGGTTATATCAAACAGCAAAAGAATTAGGAAAACCTGAATTGATTTGGTGGGTTATGATTGCAATTGGTGTTCTTGCTGCCCTATTGATGTGGATTTATAATTTCTTTGTATTTAACGTAAAAAATAAATAGATATTTTTAATGTCAGTCATTACGTCGTTTCTCTCTTAGGGGCGACACAATCTATAATAAATTTTAAGATCACTTCTCACAACTAATGTTGGGTGAAGTGATAAAAGAAAAAAAAAGAATTAACCTTGATTTCATTTTCGAAAGGTTGAACTAATACTAAGAACCATGCCTAAAAAATATCAGTTAAAACGAACAAGTAAAGTTCCGTCAAAAGAGAAAGTGGTTGATGAATCGAAGTTTCTCATAAATTATCGCAATGAATTAAATCCATCCCAATACGATGCTGTCTGTGCGACTGAAGGAAATTATTTAGTAATTGCCGGTGCCGGAAGCGGTAAAACCCGAACACTGGTTTACCGTGTTGCACGTTTAGTTGAACTAGGCAATGATCCGTCCTCAATTTTACTTTTAACCTTTACAAGAAAAGCGGCAAAAGAAATGATGGACCGTGCGGCAATCTTACTTGATAACAGATGTTCAAAAATCAATGGCGGGACTTTTCATTCATTTGCCAACCTTACTCTTAGAAAATATGCCAAAGCTGTAAACCTTGATAATGGCTTTACTATCCTCGATCAAAGCGATAGTGAGGATGTCATTAATTTGATTCGCGGTCACATGAATTTATCACAACTCAAAAAAAGATTTCCGAATAAGCAGACTATCTTTAAGGTTTTGAGCTTAAGTGTAAATACCGGAAGATCAACTGAAGAAATATTTGAAGAAGAATTCCCTCACTTTGCGCAGTACATCGATAAAATTTCAGCGATTCAAAAACTATATTCAACTTATAAGAAGCAAAACAATTTATTGGATTATGACGATCTGCTAATCTATCTCCGAGACTTTTTGTTTGAACTAAAACCAGCCGCCAAGTCATTACTAAACTCAATTAAATATACTATGGTGGATGAATACCAGGACACAAATAAATTGCAATCCGATGTAATAAAAGGATTATCTCAAATCAACCAGAACATAATGGTTGTCGGTGATGATTCACAGTCCATTTATTCTTTTAGAGGTGCAAACTTTAAGAACATAATGGATTTTCCAAAATTATTCAATGACGTAAAAATTATTACGCTTGAAGAAAATTACAGAAGCACTCAAGAGATTTTGGATTTTTCTAATCACATTATTGATTATGCAATCGAAAAATATCCGAAACATTTATTTACAAGAAAAAGCGGCGGAGAACTACCGGGAATTATCAGTGCTTCAAACGAAAATCTGCAGTCGCGTTTTATTGTTGAAAAAGTTCTTGAGCTGCGCGAAGAAGGAATTCCGCTTAATGATATTTCTGTTTTGTTCAGGTCTTCATTTCATTCATTCGATCTTGAAATTGAATTGAATAAAGCAAACATCCCTTACTTGAAATTTGGAGGCATGAAATTTATTGAGACGGCACATGTGAAAGACATTCTTGCTTTCTTGAGAATTGCTCAAAATCCTACAGACTATGTAAGTTGGTATCGTTTGCTGCTTCTTCATGAAGGAATTGGTCCTAAAAAAGCACAGCAGATAATGGATGAAATTTCATTGGGAAAACTTTCAATTAAAACTAATCCTGAAAAAGGAATTGATAAAAAATATAATGATCGGATTTTCAAACTCTTTTCACTTCTTCATGAAATTCATTCAAAAAATAATTTGCCGGCAGATAAAGCTGAGCTTTCTTACAATTATTATGAACCAATCTTTATGGAAAAATATGACGATTGGAATAAACGGAAAAAAGATTTAGATATTTTTATTAACATCTCGCAAAATTATAAATCGCTCGATAGCTTTCTTGCTGATATGGCGCTTGAGCCTCCGCAAGACAGTGTAATTGATGTTGATGCTACTGATAAGGAACGAGAATTTTTAACTTTATCTACAATTCATTCTGCAAAGGGACTTGAATGGCATTCTGTTTTTGTTATTCATGCCGTTGACGGTTTCTTCCCTTCCAGTCAATCAATAGAAAAAATTGAAAACTTAGAAGAAGAACGCCGGCTTATGTATGTTGCTTCAACTCGTGCAAAACAAAATTTATTTGTCTGTTATCCAATGCACATTTTCGATAGGCACAATGGATTTACCTTTGCAAAACCTTCTCGATTTATCAGTTCAGTTTCAGAAGAACTTGCTGACCAATGGCTTTTGGAATAATAATTGCGAATTGAGAATTGAGAGTTAAGAGTTTAGAAAGTAGAGCGAAGAGTATTTAACAATCGATGAAGATTTTCTTGGTTATTACTAGAAATAACATGATTGAGACTTCTGAAAAATTCAGAAATGTCATTTCGAAACCCGCAAAGCGGGATGAGAAATCCTATCATAAATAAAGATTTCTCTCCCGATTTCTATGGCTGTCGAGGACCCTCCTCGACAATAAATTTAGCAAAATCAAAGTACTGACCTTGACTGCATAACAAAACGGGACCATATATTACTACAAGTTGAACTTGAAAATTGGAATAACGATACGTATTTTGTCGTAAGAAAATTTACGTACCATAAAGAAGGAATTCAGTGAATACTAAACTAACATTAAAACTCAATAAAAAAACAATTGAACGTGCCAAAAAATATGCTCAAAAAAATAAACAAAGTCTTTCAGTTATGGTTGAAAAATATTTCAATCTGATTTCTGATAAAGAAAGCATCACCGAAATTGAAATATCACCAAATGTTCTTGAGCTTTCTGGGATTATCAAGTTACCAGAACATATTAATACGAAAGAAGTTTATAGAAAATATATTGAGGCAAAATATTCCAGATGATAAAACTTTTTGTGGATTCGGGTACTATATTAGATTTATTAGCTGAAAGGGAACCACACTATATTCATGCAGCTCGATTATTCACATTAATTAATCAAAATAAAATTGTTGCTTACACCTCGCCGCTTATTTTTGCAAATCTACACTACCTTTTAAAGAAACAAACCACAAATTTCGTTGCATTAAAAAGCTTAAGAAAACTGAAAACTCTCATAAATATCCTAACAATAGATGAAAGAGTAATAGAACAATCACTTAATTCTGAATTCAATGATTTTGAAGATGCAATCCAGTATTACACAGCAATCAATAATGGCATTTCACTTATTATTACGAGAAATAAAATAGATTATAGACGTAGTAAAATAGATATTCTGACTGCGGAAGAATTTCTTAAAAGTTTAGACACGAAATTAAAATAGTAAAGCCATACAACCACTTTTAAAAAAATAAAAAAACATCTGACAGATTTGTGTTATTATTAAGTTGCATTGTAAAAGTTAGTTGCTTTATAAGGTAGGTTGTAAAAGAAAAATAAATTAAAAATTATTGGCGTTCGTTTTCGAGGACCCTCCTCGACAATAAATTTAGCAAAGTCAAAGTATTGACTTTGACTACATAACAACTTTCTTGCGGCAAGCAAGCTTACTCATTCAAGAAGCGAGGTAAGATTGAAACCAAAACGTATGGCTATTTCTGTAAATATTTAATACGTAGTTCTTTAGAAAACGAAAAAAGTAATTATCATTTTGATGACGAATAACAACTCTTCCCGTCATTTCATATTACCACGCCGTTATAAGTCTTAATTCATGATTCGATGTTAGAGTTGACATAGACTACTTAAAGGGCTATATTATAGTCGTACAATGAAAGGAAAGGATATGAAGTACAGTGAAGCAGTAAAACCAATTAGTTATTTAAAAACTCATGCCTCGGAAGTGATCCGCAATGTTTCTGAAAATCAGAAAACATTGATAATTACTCATAATGGTGAAGCTAAGGTAGTTCTCCAAGATGTTAAAGTTTATGAAAAAACCCAAGAGAGTATTGCTCTACTTAAAATTCTCGCCTTGAGCGGAAAAGAACTGAAAAAAGGTAATTATAAAACACTGGAAAAATCATTTGAAGATCAGAGAAGTCGTATAAATGATTTTAAACGTGGACAACGTGAAATTCAAAGTTAATATTCTATCTTCAGCCGAAGAAGATTTATTTGAAATCTATCAATATGTTTATTTCAACGATTCGGAAGAGAAAGCAGAGAAATTGCATACCAAATTGTATGATATATGTATTTCGCTTCAAGAATTCCCAAATCGTGGACATGTCCCATCTGAATTGATTCTCCTCGGGATAGATGATTTTATGGAGCTAAATTATAAACCTTATAGAATTATTTATCAAATTATTGAGAAAGTAGTTTTTGTTCACTGTGTTTTAGATGGTCGCAGAGATATGCAAAAACTATTACAAGAAAGATTAATAAGAGAATAAGTAGTTGCCTTTTAACAAGCCGCTGCTAATGAGCTTACTCATTCAAGAAGCGGTGAGGTTAAAGCCATTGTAGAGCTTGTTTCTGTAAATATTTAATACGTAGTTCTTTAGAAAACTAGAAGCTATTGTCGCTCACACACTGCGGTATAAATTTGACTACAAATAACAACTTATCCTTACTTGTCGGAAAACGACATTAGGCTAAAATAAGCAGTAGTACTGTAAATTATAAATAGATAGAAATTATGTTTACCAGAGACGAATTTAATAATATTAAATCGATAAGTAGACGTACGGTTAAACGCTATTCATTTATTTTAGCATTTACCAGTGTAGTACTTGGATTATGCTCATTGTGGTTTCTTAAATGGGTTGATTTAAATTTTACAAGTACTGTTAGAATTGTGATTGCACTTTCAACGTTTTTAATATTTTTAATTGTAGTCGGATTACTTGTTATTAAACTAAAGCATGTTACAAAGTTAAGTTCTCCAAAATGTCCACACTGTGGAATATCTTTAATTGGGGATTCATTACGTATTGTTTCTGCAACAAGCAGATGTGATTCTTGTGGAGGCCAAGTTATAGGTTAATCCTACAAATCCATATTAGAGGATATTTATTTCACTTAACCGCTAGGATTTAGTCAAGAGAAAAAAATCCATCTTATTACTCAAACAATTCTCGTTTCCCTTTCTCAATGTAACTTGCTATCTTTGAAGAAATAAAAAAAATGCTGCATGTATAACATTAATGAATTAGTAAAAAAAGCAATTGAAGCAAAATCAAAAGCCCTTCCAAAATATTCAAACTTTTATGTTGGCGCAGCACTTCTTTCAGAAAAAGATAAAGTTTACTTAGGCGGCAATATTGAAAATTCCTCTTACGGATTGACAATCTGCGCCGAAAGAACTGCTGTATTCCAAGCTATACTCGAAGGAGAAAGGAAATTTAAAGCCATTGCAGTTGTTGGTGATATTGATGAATTTTTACCTCCGTGTGGAGCGTGCAGACAAGTATTAGCTGACCTTTGCGGAAAAGATTTAGATGTGATAATGGCAAACAAAAAGGGCGAAACAAAAATTTTAAAATTAAGTGAATTGCTTCCTTATTCATTTGGCGAGGAATTTTTAAAATGATGGAATTTCAACCTCACGCAACACCTAAAAATACCGGATGGATCGAAGTTATTGCCGGCTGTATGTTCAGCGGCAAAACTGAAGAGTTGATAAGAAGATTACGCCGAGCAGAAATTGCAAAGCAAAGTGTGAAAATTTTCAAACCAAAATTAGATGACCGGTATTCTGAAAGTGAAATTGTTTCGCATAACGAACAATCCTTGCCTTCAATCATTGTAGAAAAGCCGCAAGAAATATTAACTCTTTGCGAAGATGCTCAAGTAGTAGGAATAGATGAAGCACAATTTTTCAGCAGTGAATTGATTGATATCTGCAATCAGCTTGCTAATAAAGGAAAACGGGTTATTGTTGCCGGACTCGATCAAGATTATCGAGGAATTCCTTTTGAACCGATGCCTCAGTTGTTATCAATTGCAGAGTATATCACTAAAACACTTGCAATATGTGTAATGTGCGGCAATCCGGCAGATAAAACACAAAGAAAAATTGTTTCTTCAGAAAGAGTTTTAGTAGGAGCGGCTAATAGTTATGAAGCTCGCTGCAGAAAATGTCATTATATACCAGAATAATTAATTTCATGTTGAATTGGAAACTGTTACACTACTCTAGTAACTGACACACTGAGTTTATCGAAGTGTGACAAAATAAATATCTTAAACTTCTAATTCCAAAACATAAAAACGGTGAACTATGGAATTCTTAATTTCTTTACTAAGAGGTTTAATAGGTGTCTTCTTGCTTCTTGGAATTGCTTTTCTAATTTCGAACAACAAAAAAAGAATTAACTGGAGATTAGTCTTAAGCGGACTTGCAATTCAAATTACCCTTGCCATTTTAATAATAAAAGGTGAAGCACTTGGCAATTTTTTTGGACCACTCGGTTGGATAAAAGAATTCTTTAAGTTCGTCAGCGGCTTCTTTGTGCTGGTATTAAACTTTACTACAGAAGGCGCAAAATTTGTTTTTGGCAGTCTCGGTTTGGGTCCCGGCAATGAGCAGTCACTCGGACTTTTCTTCGCATTCCAAGTTTTACCAACAATAATTTTCTTTGCAAGTCTGATGTCAGTCTTATACTACTTAGGTATAATGCAAAAAATTGTGCAAGGAATGGCTTGGGCAATGGCAAGGATTATGGGAACAAGCGGCGCCGAATCTTTATCATGCACCGCAAATATATTTGTCGGCCAAACTGAAGCGCCGCTTATGATAAAACCATTCTTAAAAGGGATGACTCAAAGTGAACTATTAACGATAATGATTGGCGGTATGGCAACCATTGCTGGCGGAGTGATGGCAGCATATATTCAAATACTTGGTCAAGCATTTTCTCAAGCCAACAATATTCCACTTCAAGAAGCTCAATTATTATTTGCAACTCACTTGCTTGGCGCAAGCGTAATGGCTGCACCGGCTGCATTGTTAATTTCAAAAATAATGTTTCCAGAAACGTCCGATTCAGAAACAAAAGGAACAGTCAAAATAGAGATTAAAAAAAATGCATCTAATGTAATTGAAGCTGCAGCATCAGGTGCAAGTGAAGGAATGACTTTAGCTTTGAACGTCGCTGCTATGTTAATTGCGTTTATTGCTTTGATAGCACTAGTAAATTATTTCCTCGGATGGGTTGGAAATATTTTTGGATTCAACAGTTATTTAACTGCAAATTTTGGAGGACCGCTTTCACTGCAATTAGTGTTTGGTTCACTTCTACAATTTTTAGCTTATGGAATCGGCGTTCCGTGGGAAGGTGCATTTCATTTCGGCAGCTTGATTGGAACAAGGGTAGTTTTAAATGAATTTGTAGCTTATCTCGATATGAGTAATCTAGTTCAAATGAAATCACTTGTTAATGAAAAAGCAATTTTAATGGCTACTTATGCATTGTGCGGATTTGCAAATTTCAGTTCTATAGCAATTCAAATTGGCGGTATTTCCCCACTTGCACCAAATAGAAAATCTGATTTAGCAAAGCTTGGAATTCGTGCTGTGATTGGCGGTACATTAGCAACATTATTAACTGCTACACTTGCTGGAATTCTTGCATGATGATTAACCTAAATGAAAAATACAGAGCAATTGCAGAAAGTATAAAATCAAGAATTCCATTCGAACCTCAAATCTGTATTGTACTTGGAAGCGGGTTGGGTGATTTTGCTGAAAAGGTTGAAACTGAATTATCAATTTCAACATCAGAAATTTTTGGATATCCAAAATCTACAGTGCAAGGTCATCAAGGTTATCTTCATTTTTCAATGTACAAAAATAAAAATTTGTTAATCGTTCAAGGGCGAATTCATTTTTATGAAGGTTATAGATTATCAGAATGTGTAATTCCCATTCATCTTGCTGCAAAATTAAATTGTAAATCAGTTTTGCTTACAAATGCAGCCGGTGGAGTTAATCGAAACTTTAAGCCTGGTAATTTAATGCTCGCAACTTCATTCAATGGAATTAATATTAAAAAGGAATTAACTCAGCTGCTTGGTCTAGCAACTTTAGAACAGAGAAATAATTTTCTTGATTTCCCATCATCTGCATTCAATAAAAAAATAAGAGAAGCTGCTAGGATTGAAAAGATTGAATTGAAAGAAGGTGTCTACTGGTTCACAAAAGGACCAAGTTATGAAACACCGGCTGAGATACAAATGATTTCAAAATTTGGCGGAGATGCGGTTGGCATGTCAACTGTTCATGAAGCGTTTTATGCTTCTTACCTAGGATTAAATACTGCATCAATTAGCTGCATAACAAATTATGCGGCTGGATTATCCGACCAAAAATTATCTCATTCTGAGGTAATGGAAACTGCAGAACTTGTTAAAAAAGATTTCGAAAGATTAGTAAAAAAAATAATTGAAATTATTTGAGTCGATAATCTATTTGAGATATGTCGAAATAATTGCAGCGACAGTGGTAATTGCTGTTTCACTTCTAAGTCGATTTTCTGTTAATCTAATTCGTAACTCATTCTTCGCAATTTTAAATTCATCCTCATCAAATCCTCCTTCCGGACCAAATAGAAATAAATGTTTTTCTGTAAGCAGTGCACTACTACTTTTATGAATGAATTCACTTAAGGTTTGCATCGCATTCTGATCAAAAAATATTTTTTTGCCATCATATTTAATTATAGATGATAAATTTTTTTCAAAACTTATTCGGGGAAGCCAAGCTCTCAGAGATTGCTTCATAGCGGAAATTGCAATTTTATTCCAACGACCTAATTTCTCCCCTTTTGCGATTGTTCGTGTTGATTCGAAAACAATAAAGTTTGTAATACCGAGTTCAATTGATTTTTCTAACGCAAATTCAAATCGATCATTATTTTTTAATCTAGGCAGACAAAAGGTAATATTTGAAAAACAATTTTCTTTGAAATATTTATTTAATACTTTACAGACAATTTTTTTATTGGATTTCAGTTCAATTAGGCAATTGTAAATACCTCCATTTCCATCAGTTACAAATATATTATCATTAATTTCATGACGCATTACTTCTCTAATATGATGTGCTTCATCACCTAGAATAGTAATTCTGTAATCATCAATTAAATTTTGAGAATAATATAATTCAGTATTAGAAAGCAAATCCGGTTCCTATCAAGTATTCTGTTTTTCTTTTGTCATTTACGGCAACCTCAAATCTAATTGCGTTAAATGGAAGGATTAAAAACGTGATCCCAAAACCATATCCGGAATAAAACTCATTTAATTTAATCCCTCCTTTATTACCAAATGAGTTGCCGGCATCTGCAAAAGCAGTAATAAAAATTCCGATCCTAGCAGAAGTTAACCTTTCCGGAATTAACGGAAGTTTAATTTTAAAATCAAATTCTTTAAGAATAGGATAACTAAACTCAACAGAAGTTATTAAGTAATTTTTATTCTCTCGAATATCCTGACTATGTCCTCTGACATATTCATCATAACCAAGATAAGAATAATCATAATATGGAATGGATGAGCCAAAGGTATGCCGCATTGCTACTCGCCATTTTGCATTTAATGGTTCTAATAGTTTTTGATATTGCCTAAAATCGAGTTTGAGTATATTATAATTGATATTCTTTATGCCGAAACCCTTATGCTTAAAATGAATTGATGTTGTTAATCCATTATCTGCAAATTGTTTTAAATCTCTTGAATCAAAAATATATCCAGCACCAACAGATATTGTTCTATCGACACTAGAACCAGAAGCTGAGCTACCAGAAAAAGTTTTTTCCGGTGTTTGTATATAGTCAAAGCCAGTCTGGCAAAAGATGAGGTTAAATTGATTCAATCTTTTATAGACTGTTGAACCAAATGAATAATATTTGTTTTTATAATCACTCCCATAGATTCTTTTAGCGAAACCACTTTTGTTATTTGCATTAACAAGAACAAAACTAAATGAAAATCCGAGAGCATTTTTAAAATCAATTGCGGGATTATCATAAATTATTGCTGCAAAAGGATCATAACCAAATCCAAGAATAGCTTTCAAGTCTTCGTTTCTTCCTCTAAAGTTTTTCATGGTAAGATTAATTCCATAAGTATAATTTCTGTCTTTGCTGCCATCGCTTCGAATGAAAGGGATCGGATAAAAATACCATGTTTCTGATACTTCAATTTTTATTATTGTGGTAGATTCATTTTTATGAGGGGTGATATTTACTTTTGAAAATAATCCTAAACTAAAAACTCTTTCACGATTAAATTGTAGTTGAGAATAATTTACAGTATCACCAACAGAGAAAGTTAGCTCTCTAAAAACAATATCATTTTCAGTTTTCTCATTCCCAACAATTTCAATGGAATCAACTACAATTAGTTCAGAAGAGATATAAAGCGAATCCTGAATAGGCTGTGCGTAAAATAAACAAGAAATTAAAAAAAGGATTTTAAATGTTAGATAAATGTTATAAGCAGAGATTTTCATCGTGAAAAATCTCAAACTGATGAAATGTATTGTTTATATTTAACATAAATACATTCATCTTGAATTACCTCTATCCCTTTTTCAATTAAAGGTGCGACTGCTTCGTCATTTCTTATACCTAGTTGAAGCCACACAACTCTTGGATTTACTTTGAGTATATCATCAACTAAAAATGGGATGTCTTCTGACTTTCTAAAAATATTCACAATATCAATATCTGAAGGTACTTCTAAAATTGAATTATAAATTTCAATTCCGTCAAGTTGATCTTCTTTTATTGAAGGATTAATTCCATATATCTTATAACCAACTGATTTAAGTAATGAAGCAATTTCTCGGCTAATTTTTTTGGGATCTTTCGAAATGCCTATAACTGCAATAGTCTGAGCATTTTTTAGGATAATAATAATTTTATTTTCACTTCCTTTATAATCCACTTTTTACATTATCCTCATATTCACTAATAGGCAAGCAACTGCATACTAAATTTCGATCACCATAAGCGTTATTTACTCTACCTACACTCGGCCAAAATTTATTCTTTTTAATATATTCTAATGGAAATGCAGCGATCTCTCTTGAATAATTGTGGTTCCACTCATCTTTTATAACTTCATCGGCAGTATGTGGAGCATTTTTCAATGGATTATCTACCTTATCATACTCTCCTTTTGAAATTTTATCAATTTCTTTTTTTATTGATATAAGTGCCTCACAGAATCGATCTAATTCCCTTTTAGATTCACTTTCTGTTGGTTCAACCATCAATGTTCCTGGTACTGGGAATGAAACTGTTGGAGCATGGAATCCATAATCCATTAATCGTTTTGCTATGTCCTCAACTTCAACATTTGCCGACTGCTTGAAATATCTTGTATCAAAAATCAACTCATGCGCCACAAAATTATTTTTCCCAGAATATAAAACCGGATAATATTCAGCAAGTGTATTCATTAAGTAATTTGCGTTAAGTATTGCAATTTTAGTAGAATAAGTCAAACCATCTATACCAAGCATTTTGATATAAGCATATGAAATTAAAAGTATACTTGCACTTCCCCAAGGAGCTGAAGAGACCGCATTAATAGCTTTATCAGAACCAATTTTGATAACAGAATGTCCTGGTAAAAATTGTGTTAACTCTTTAGTAACAGCAATTGGACCCATTCCAGGACCACCACCACCATGTGGAATGGCAAAAGTTTTATGCAAATTAAGATGGCAAACATCAGCACCAATTAATCCTGGACTTGTTAAACCTAATTGAGCATTAAGATTAGCTCCATCCATATACACTAATCCACCATTTTCATGAATAATCTTACATATTTCAATTATATCTTCTTCAAAAACTCCATGAGTTGATGGATAAGTAATCATAAGTGCAGATAAATTGTTTTTATACTGAATTGCTTTCTCTTTTAAATCCATTAAATCTACATTTCCAAACGAATCACACTTTATAACAACAACTTTAGCTCCAGCCATAACTGCGCTAGCCGGGTTTGTACCATGGGCTGAAGAAGGAAGCAAAACTATATTTCTCTGAGTATCTCCTTTATCAAGATGAAATGCTCTAATTACCATTAATCCAGCATACTCACCTTGTGCTCCAGAATTTGGCTGAAGTGATACAGCACTAAGCCCGGTTATCTTTGCTAAGTCACTTTCTAATTCGA
>VGVY01000064.1 GCA_016873835.1 Ignavibacteria bacterium | reverse complement strand
AACAATTCTAAATCTAACATTAATGCAAGTTCAAGTTATAAAGTAAGGAGAGGTGATACAATTAGTGAAATAGCAATAAAGTATGGAATTTCAACTATGCAGCTTAGAAAGTGGAATGATTTACAATCTAATAAGATTGTTGTTGGTCAAATATTGAAAATTCATGGGAAAGAATCCGTAAAGTCTTTGGGTGACAATACTGTAAAGAAAAATGCGAATACATATAATTATACAATCAAAATAGGTGATACTATTTCCGAAATTGCTGAACAGTTTAATGTGTCCATTAGTGATTTAAAAAATTGGAATAATTTAACCAGCAATAAACTTATAGCTGGTAAAACACTAGTTATCTTTTCGGATAATGGACCGAATCCAAAAACTGAAAAAAATGTAACTTCTACTTCGAATTCTATTAAAACAAATTCAAAAACAGATGCATCAAGAATTCATAAAGTAGCACAAGGAGAATCCCTCTGGACAATTGCTAAAAAATATAAGATATTAGTTGCTGATATAATGACCTGGAATAATTTAAAGAGTGACAGAGTTAAAATCGGTCAAAAATTAAAAATATATAATTAAAGTTCTTTCATAAGTTAAAGAGTCGTAGGGGTGCCTTCGTAGTTTTAAGGCTGAGAACACACCCTTAAACCTGATCTGGGTAATGCCAGCGTAGGGAAGCGGCGGGAGAATAATTAAGCAGCCGTTATCCCAAAACGGCTTTTTTATTTCTTAAAATATCTTTCAGTTATATAAGGAGAAATAAAATGAAAAAATTAATTATTCTTTTTTTTGTTTTCACATCAACTATTCTTGCTCAAACAATATCTGTAAAAGGTAGATTACTAAATTCATCTAATAAAAATCCTATCCCATTAGTAAATATTCTTAACATAAATACAAATATGGGAACAACATCAACTGAGGAAGGATTTTTTGAATTGGAAGGTATAAATTCAAAAAATGATCTGATTAGATTCAGTCATATTGGGTTTGAAAGTAGAGAAATTTTAGTTTCAAGTTTAATGGATAAAGAAATATCTGAGATATACTTGGAAAGCAAGGTAATAATTAGTCAGACTATTTTAGTAAAAGGATCTATTGCTAAAGAAGGAACTACTCCGATAAGTTTTTCAAAATTAACAAGAGACGATTTTGAACCCTCCTACACAAATCAAGATATTCCAGAATTACTTAGTTATCTGCCTTCAATTACTTTCTACTCTGAAAATGGAAATGGTCTCGGATATAACTATTTAAGTATTAGAGGTTTTGACCAAAGAAGGATTTCAGTTTCCATAAATGGTATTGTACAAAATGACCCCGAAGACCACAATGTTTATTGGCTTGATTTTCCTGATTTACTTGAAAGTACTGATTTAATTCAAGTACAGAGAGGAGCTGGATCAGGAGTAATTGGTTATCCAGCAATTGGCGGATCAATAAATATTATAACATCTCCGTTCTCCGATAAACCTAGAATTGAGTTCTCCACTTCAATAGGTAGCTTTAATACTAGAAAATATAGTGCTGTATTTTCAAGTGGTATAATAGATAATAAATATTCATTATATGGAAAATTATCCCAGCTTTTAAGCAGTGGGTATAGAAATTCAAGCTGGGTGGATTTTAAGTCATATCACTTTTCTGTTGCACGTTATGATAAAGATTTAACGACACAGATAAATATTTTTGGAGGACCAGTTGCAGATGGATTAGCATACAATGGTCTGCCTAAGTTTGCAATTAAAAATCTTGAATTGCGAAAAGAGAATTATTCTTATTGGGAAGCAAATGAAAATCAATATTTATTTGCTGCAACAAGAAAACCTCAAGAAATTGAAAATTTTTCACAACCTCATTTTGAGCTATTAAATGAATTAAATATTAGTAAAAACGTAAAATTTAATTCAGCAATGTTTTTAATTTTTGGAAATGGTTTTTTTGACTATGATGGGTCATGGGCTGATTCAAATTATTTTAGATTGACAAGTGCTAATGGTTTTAATGTTAAGCAAAATCCGGAGAATGCACTAATTCGTGCGATGGTTGAAAATAAACAATTCGGTTGGATACCAAGAATAAAAATAAGTCATGAACAAGGGGAGTTAATTGTTGGAGGAGAACTTAGATTTCATAATTCAGTCCATTGGGGAAGCATTAATTATGCAGAGTTCTTACCTCCTGGTTTAACGAAAGATTTTAGATATTATTATTACGAAGGAGGCAAAGATATAATCAGCTTTTTTGCAAATGAAAATCTTCAATTGAATGATAAAATTAATTTCCTATTTGAGTTACAATTAGCATATCATAAGTATAGAATTGAAAATGAAAAATATTTGGATAATGAATTTTCAATTTCAGATATTTATTTTAATCCAAGAGTTGGAATCAACTTTAAGTTTAACAGTCAATCAAGTGTTTACTTTTCTATTGCAAAAGTAACTCGGGAACCGCGTTTGAAAAATTATTATGATGCTGCTGAATCTAGCGGAGGAACAACACCACAATTTGAAATGATAGGAATGAATGTTTATAATTTTTCTAAGCCTTTAATTAAACCGGAAACAATGATTGATGTAGAAATAGGTTCGCATTATGTGACAGAGAATTTTTCTGGTTCTATTAACTTATTTTATATGAATTTTTCAGATGAGATTGTTAAGAATGGGCAGTTGGATCGTTTCGGTCAGCCGATTATGGGCAATATGGAAAATACTGTTCATTTTGGTTTAGAAGGAATTGCAGAAATTAATATTTACAAAAAATTAAAAGTAATTTTAAACGGCAGCATTAGTAAAAATTATATTAAAAACGGATATGAATTTCGCGAACAAAGCCCTTTGAGCAGTTTATTAAATACAAGTTCGAGAATTGATTTATCAGGAAATAGAATTAGCGGCTTTCCTGATGTTATGTTCAATTTTATTATTAAATATTCCTCAGAGAATATTTATATGCAGCTCAGTAATAAATATGTCGGTGCTTATTTTTCAGATAACTATGACGAACATCTGACTTTATATAATTCTAAAATTCCATTTTTTACCGATTATACTGATAATAAAGTTGACTCGTATTTAGTGACTAATTTATTTGCAAGTTATGAAATCAATGCTGAGCCAATTGTAAAAAATTTAAAATTATTTATTCAAATAAATAATTTGTTTGATAATCTTTATGCATCATACGGAATTGGTAAAGAATTTTTTCCGGCTGCTGAAAGTAATTTTCTATTTGGAGTTAAATTAAGTCTATGAAAAAATGTATTATTCTTGCAAATGGCGAAAAGCCCAAAAAGAATATTTATAAATATTTAGAATCAATTGGGTACTCAATTCTTATTTGTGCTGATGGTGGAGCAAATACTGCTCTTAATCAAAAAATAATTCCAGATTATATTATCGGCGATTTAGATTCCATTAAGCCAAAAACTTATGATTTCTTTTACGACAAGTGCAGAATAATAAAAAGTAAAAACCAAAATAATACTGACGTAGAAAAATGTTTAGTCTATGCAATAAAAAATAAATTCAGCAATGCTATTTTATTAGGGGGAATAGGTAATAGGCTTGATCATTCATTATGTAATATCAGTATACTTTTGAAATATCATGATTCAATAAACATTAGATTGATTAATAAAAACTCAATTTTAATGGTCTATGATTCTTCTGTAAGCTTAATTACGAAAAAGAATGAATTAATATCGATTTTTGGATTTGATAAAAAAACCAAGATTACATCCAATGGTTTAAAATATGCTTTGAATAATGATGTTCTGCCTTTTGGTACAAGAGAAAGTACAAGTAATCAAGCATTGGGAAACGAAGTTAAATTAAATATCAAGGGAGGAAAAATTATAGTAATTCGAGAATATGAAATCCTTAAAAAATATGATCTCATTTAGTAATCTTGATATAATAATCATAATTTCGTTTTTTCTTATACTATCTTTAATTGGATTTTTTGCTAGGATAAATACAAAAAATGATAGTACAGATTTTCTTTTGTCAGGAAGGCGAGTCGGGTTATTTTTATTTGTAATGACAAATGTTTCAACTTGGTATGGTGGAATACTCGGGGTTGGTGAATTCACATACAATAGCGGATTATTAAGCTGGGTTACTCAAGGATTACCTTATTATCTATTTGCTCTACTATTCGCTTTCTTTTTTGCTGAAAAAATTCAAAGTTCTTCTCTCTTCACTATTCCAGACAAATTAGAACTCATTTACGGAAAACAAGTTGGATTAATTGCGTCATTTTTTATTTTAATCCTGGTTACGCCAGCACCTTACATTTTAATGACTGGCAACTTAATTCAACTAATATTTAATATCGACTTGCTTCCCTCGATAATTATAGCAACAATTTTTTCATCACTTTACTTGTTAAAAGGCGGATATAAGGCAGATCTATTCACTGATGTATTTCAATTTTTTGTAATGTTCGTAGGTTTTATAATGATTTTTGTGTTTTCGTTAATTCAATTTGACGGATATTCGTTTTTAGTAAATAATTTGCCTGAAAATCATTTGAAATTGTTTGGCGGGGCTTCACCTTTTTTTATCCTAATTTGGTTTTTAATTGCCAGCTGGACTTTTGCCGACCCAGGATTTCATCAAAGATGCAACGCAGCTAAAGATGGCAAAACTGCTAAATATGGAATTCTTATTTCAATCATTTTATGGGCATTATTTGATTTTTTGACTACAAGCACTGGATTGTTTTCCAAAGCTGCATTACCAAATATTGAAAATCCGGTTCAAGCCTTTCCACTTTATGCTGAATTGATTTTATCAAGCGGTACTAAAGGAATTTTTTATGCTGCACTTTTTGCTACAATCATTTCCACGACCAATAGCTTTTTATTTATCAGTGCTACAACATTTGGGAGAGATTTAGTTTATAAACGAAGTAGGAAAAAGAATGAAGAAAAAATTGTGATTTTTACAAAATATGGATTACTAGTTTCTTCAATAATATCTATTGCTTTTGCATATTTTATAAAATCTGTGATAAGTATTTGGTATTTGGTCGGAAGTGTCTTTATTCCAGGGCTAATTTTTTTAATTATCAGTTCATACTATAATAAATTTCAAATAAGCAATCGTTTGGCAACTTTAGAAATAATAACAGCATCAGTTGTGAGTTTATTATGGATTATTATGAAAATAGTCTTGAATACAGAATTGTTACCAAATATTGAACCAATGATTATTGGATTATTTTCAGCGTTTATTATCCATACTTATGGGTTAAGAAAATCATTTTTCTTTCTTCCAAAGAAGCGATAACATTATAGAAATTATTAAACAAACAATAATAAAACCCAATGATGCAAATGTTGGTATGTGATAAAAATCAGAGATCAACATTTTCACACCAACATAAGCAAGAATAATTGCTACACCGTATTTAAGATATTTAAATAGATCAACAATTCCGGCTAATGCAAAATAAAGTGCTCGTAAACCAAGTATAGCAAAAATATTTGATGTGATAACTATAAATGGATCTCTTGTGATAGCAATTACTGCCGGTATGGAATCAATAGCAAAAACAACATCGGATGATTCAACCAAAATAAAAGTCAGAAATAAAGGTGTTAATAAAATTTTGTTATTTCTTATAACAAAAAAACGGTCACCATCGTAGTTTCTAAGAATTTTAAATTTGTGAGTAATATATTTTACAACCGGGTTTTTTTCATAATCAATTTTTTCGTTGCTGCCAAAGGCCATTTTATATGCAGCGTAAAATAATAATAAACCAAAAACGTATATTATTGGGTGAAATATTTCAATTAACCAAACTCCGGCAAGTATAAATACAATCCTCATTACTATTGCACTTATAATACCCCACTTAAGCACATGAGGCTGGTTTGCTTCTTTTACCCCCATGACAGAAAATATCATAAGAAAAACAAAGAGGTTGTCTACTGATAAAGATTTTTCAATCAAGTATCCGGCTAAAAATTCTAGAGCTTTCTGTTTTCCTTCCTCAAGAAAAAAATAAAGAAAGAGGTTAAATAGCAAAGCTGTCGCTATCCAAATAGCACTCCAAATTAAACTTGATTTGATACTTATTTTTCCATGACGATGATCAGTAACATATAAATCTATGTAAAACATCACTGATACAACTACAGAAAAAATTATCCAAAAAATTAAGTGATTGTCCATAAGTTTAGGGGAGTAGAATGGCTACTGAAATAACAGTCGTCCATAATCCGTTTTTATTTCCTTGAGCTGATTGAGTGATATTAAATGATCTAACAATTTTACCAGACATTTTATAAACTTGCTCACGTTCGTTCCAAGCTCTTTCGGCATCAAATTCCACTCCTAGTGTCGTTGCAAGCATTGTTGCTGCTAAATCTTCAGCATAATCGCCAGCGATCTTTTCTGTTTCACCAAAAGGATGATGTTCAGAAAGATATCCGTACATTTTTTTATCAGCTGGTATTGCAACACCTAATGAAGATGCAATTAATCTATTAGGTTCATTAGTAGAATTTCTTGCCATCACACAATGTGTTATTTGTCCAGGCTGTAAAAGTTTAAGTCCCTGAGATTTTGTTATAATTTTTGCACCAACTGGAAAAATACTGCTGACTGAAACAAGATTACATATTTCTATTCCAGCATTTCGAAGCGCTAATTCGAATGATGCAAGATATTCTTTATGTTTTCCAACGCCTTTTGTAAAAAATATTTTTGTTGGTACGAACAATTTCTTCTATCCTCCTATGTTAGTTACATCTAATTTTAACAAAATTTCTTTTGCCAACTTTTAAAATTATTTCATCTTGTAGTTTTACGACGTACTTGATATCATCTATTTTATTGCCATCTATTGAAACGCCGCCTTGATTAACCAGCCGGCGAGCCTCACTTTTTGTCGGTGCAAAACCGACATTTACAATTAAATCTAATAAATCAATTTCAGTAACACCCGTTTGTGGTCTCCATTCACTAATTTCATCAGGTAATCCTTTTCTTACAAAAATGTTGTCAAATTCTTGCTCCGCTTTTAATGCATCAAAATCAGAATAGTACATTGTAACTAATTTTCTAGCTAATGATCGTTTAATATCTCTTGGGTTAACTTCTTTATTTGAAAGCTTTTGCTTAATTAAGTTCAATTCTTCATTAGAAACATTTGATGTCAATTCAAAATAAGGATAAATAAGCAGATCTGGAATTGAAAGAGTTTTACCATAAATATCTTTCGGAGTTTCGTTAATTCCGATGTAATTATCTAAAGACTTGCTCATTTTTTCAACTCCATCAGTACCTGGGAGCAGCGGCATGGTTAGAATAACTTGAGGAGCAATTCCAAATTCCCTTTGAATATCACGACCAACTAACAAATTAAACTTTTGATCAGTTCCACCAAGTTCTACATCGCTTTCTATTGCAACTGAATCCATAGCTTGTGCAAGAGGATATAAAACTTCGTGCATACTTATGGGAATTCCATTTTTGTATCTATTTGTGAAGTCATCCCTTTCAAGCATTCGCGCAATGGTATATTTAGACGAAAGTTTAATAACATCGGCAAATGTCATTTTACCAAGCCATTCTGAATTATATACAATTCTTGTTTTGTTCTTGTCCAAAATTTTTGTTGCTTGATCGAAGTATGATTTCCCATTTTCTCTTGCTTCTTCAAATGAAAGCGGAGGGCGAGAACTGTTTCTACCTGAAGGATCACCAATCATTCCAGTAAAATCTCCGACAATTAAAATTGCATCATGCCCAAGCTGCTGGAATTGTGCTAATTTTCTGAGTACAACAGAATGACCGAGATGTAAGTCTGGTCTAGTTGGATCACATCCAAGTTTAATTTTTAGAGGTTTGTTTTCATTGAAAGATTTTTCGAGTTTCTCTACTAATTCTTGTTCGGGAATTATTTCAGAAGCTCCACGTTTTATAAGATCTATTTGCTCATTCACGGAAGGGAAGAGCTTTTTATTAGTCAATTAGTTCTCCTTATTTGAACCTTCGTTGTAATTCGCGATCAATCTCTCGCTTAGCAATATCATCTCTCTTATCATACTTTTTTTTGCCGCTAACAATAGCTAATTCTACTTTTACTTTTCCACCTTTGAAATATAGTCTTAATGGAATTAAAGTAAATCCTTTTTCTGATACTGCTTTATTTAGTTTTCTAATCTCACTTTTATTAAAAAGTAATTTTCTTTGTCTTAATGGGTCGTGATTATTTATGCTTGCTTGATCATATACCGAAATATTAGCATTAATTAACCAAACCTCACCTTTGGCAACAATCGCATAACTATCAACTAAATTTGCTTTGTTTTGACGTAATGCTTTTACTTCACTTCCTACAAGAACAATTCCACCTTCATACTTTTGATGAATGAAATATTCATGCTGAGCTTTTCTGTTAACAGTTATGTTTTTTTCTTCTGAATTGTTCATTATTAAAAAAAAGCAGTCAAAATTTATTTTTAATGCTTAATAAATGCAAGATTTAGCCAGATTTCAATTTAATTTTAATTTATTTTTTTTGTAACAAGTCAATTACTATTTTTGAGCACTTTTATTTATAAAATCAATTATGGCAGAAAAACATTTTTACGAACAGAAAGAATATACAACAAAATATTTACTTCCATACCTACAAAAACAGATCTCAAACTTTCACCAGTTAAATGTTTTGGAGGTTGGTTGTGCCGAAGGCGGTTTGCTTGATGCTTTACAAGAGATTGGTATTAATTGTACCGGTATAGAAATTAGTGAAGAAAGAATTAGAATTGCGAAAACCAAGAATTCTTCTATCGATATTATTCATGGTGATATTTCCGATTCGAATTTAACAGTAAATATACCTGATCAGTATGATGTTGTTATCATGAGAGAAGTGATAGAACATATTGAAAATAAATATTCAGCTTTTAAAAATTTAAACTCACTTTTGAAGGAAAACGGTTATTTATTTGTTAGCTTTCCGCCAAAATATTCCCCTTTTGCCGGGCATCAGCAAATTGCTCAAAGTTTTTTGAAAGTTGTTCCGTACCTTCACTTATTACCGACTCCATTATTGAAAGTTATTTCCCGCTCACTAAATGAAAAACAAGAGTACGTTGATGAAATAAAATTGCATTACAAAACTGGAATGAGTATTGAACAATTTGAATTACTTTGCATGCTCAATAATTTTAAACCAATTATTAAAGAACTATTCGTATTCAGACCTATTTACGGTTATCGTTATGGAATTCCCAAATTAAAAGTTCCAAACATTCGTGGATTCAAAGAAATTTATACATTTGGATATGAGACTTTATTGCAAAAAATAATGTTATAAATAATTCATCAATTTAGATTTATTGAGGTTTATATGTTAGAAATGCAGAAAAAACTTTCAAATACTTTTTATTCAATCCTAAGCCTTCCATCTACTGCGATGGGTTTTGCACTATCGATTCAAATTGCAGCACTAAGTTGGCTGATGAGAACAAAATATGGATTAGATCTACACGAAATTGGTTTTGTGTGGGCTGCCGGACCATTAGCTGGAATTATTGGGCAGCCAATTGTTGGTTTAATCAGTGATAATGTTTGGTTTTGGGGAGGGAGAAGAAAACCATTTATTTTAATTGGAGGGACTCTCGCTGCTTTGATGTTGTTAGCTCTTCCAAATATAGGTTCGATCAGTAATTTTTTTGGTATGACAAACATAATTGTCACAGCAGTAATTGTTGCACTAACTTTAGACCTAGCGATAAATATTAGTTTTAATCCAACACGTTCCATAATTGCAGATGTAACGCCAGAAGGAGTACCGCGAACGAAAGGCTACACTTGGATGCAAACTATCTCTGGAACGTTCGGAGTTTTAGCTTATGCAATTGGAGCTATTTTTGGAAATTATTTTTTAATCTACTTTGGTGTTTTCCTAGTTTTAATTTTTTCAATAGTACCGATGTTCTTTATAAAAGAAACGAAGGAATTAAATATTTCTCAAGAATCTTTAATTGATAATTCATCGAAAACTGATTGGAGCCAATATTTAAAATTACTTTTTGCTCATTCATTCTCTTGGATTGGTGTTCAAACAATGTTTGTTTATATGATCGGATTTGTAGAACAAAAATTTAATCCGGTCCCCAGTGATGAGACGGGACAAATTTTAGCAATATCATTTTTAGTACTAAATGCTGTTGGAGCTTTACTGCCGGCATTTGTATTAGAGCCAATTACAGAAAAAGTTGGAAGAGTAAAAACACATTTAACTTCAGTAGCAATTATGTCACTTGGTTACTTCGGAATTGTTTTATTCGGAACTTCTCCCTTTGTTGTTTATGCTTTGATGGCAGTCTGTGGAATTGGATGGGCTGCAATTGTTAGTTTGCCTTTTGCAATAATGTCTGAAAAAGTGAATAAGCAAAAGATGGGTTTGTTTATGGGGATCTTTAATCTATCGGTTGTTCTGCCTCAACTATTCGTTAGTCTCGTTCTTGGTACATTCATTCAAAACAGTGCAGATAAAAATCTAATCTTTATTATCAGCGGATCAACTTTAATGATTTCAGCTTTTCTATGGTTGATGGTAAAAGATTCATCAGCTGTTAAAAATGGTATAGAGAAAAATACAAAAGGACATTAGGATGAAAGTGGTCAAAATATTTTGTGTGGTGGTATTAATAATTGCATCGAGTGAAAAATTGTACAGCCAATTTGAAGTTGAATTTAATGAAACTAAAGGAACACTTTCTCAAAGTGATAAATACAAGCAAGATTTTGGAAGATACGATGGATATCAAATTCCGCTTTACAAAGGCGAAGCTGTAAATTTTGTTGTTTATTCTGAAAAATTTTCTCCAAGAATAGTTTTTGTTTCTCCTAAAGGAAATATTTATAAACAGAGTATTCCAGAAAATCAAAACATTGCTTCAATTGTAACTACTGTTCCTGAAGAAGGAGAATGGATATTATATATTGTTGGCGACAAGGAAGCTTATGGGGAATATACTTTTCAATATGCGTTCGCCTCTTCTAACTCTTTGACACTTCCAAAAGAATCAGATTTTTGTAAAACCTTAAATTTTATTATTGCACATGCAAAGGCATATTTCCTTCTATTTGAGAATCCATACGATTCCCAACAACCATTTGTAAAATTAAATGGGGCAAAGGATGCATTTATTGAAGAATCTGATGGCTCTTATTCTGCACTTTTTTTAGAAACTGATAATAAAAGTGAAGCAGAACAAAATTTTAAACAAATATCTGATCAGGTTTCTAAATGTTTAGGTACTAATTGGAAGTCAAAAACTGAAAACTATTTGCAAATTGATGATTATAAGGTAAAGACAGTTACATATTATGAAAATGTAAAAGAGAAAGAAAGATTTATCAAAGTTCTTCTTCTTGATTTAAAAGATTCAAAACAAAAATTCTTGCATGATTTTGTACTACAAATATTAGTTAACAAAAATCAATAATATGAAACATTCCAAATAAATTTCTGAGTATTATTTTATTCACACTTTGCTATAAGTTTATATTTCTAATTTATTATTCAAGTCTGACTCTAATCTAAATTTAATGATGTTAAATCAATAGTTTGTTTTTATTAGACAATTTGAATTGACTATTTTTTTTACATTGTTACCAGTTTAATTTAATATAATTCAACAAACTTACAATTGAATTCTTTTCTTGTATCAAAAAATTATTGTTCACTGTTTCCTCTTATACTTAATACTTTTTAAAAATATCACATCGAGTGAAAAATATAATGGCTGTTCAAAATAAATCTGATTTTAGTAGTTATCCTTATTACACAATATTTTATTAATTTTTTAAATTAGTGAGAAATGCAAGTTTATAAACTTCATCGGAGTATTTAAAATGAAAACGAAAATGTTTATTGCATTTTTATTCTATTTTATTTTTTCAATTGAATCACAATGCCAATGGAATTGGATTTAGTTACCATCTCCAGGTGGAATACCAACATGCCTTTATTAAAATAAACCGAAAGATGAACTTTATATAAGTTGCTGGGGCGGAGTTTGGAAATTAAATAAAACTAAATATGAATGGACAGAGCTAGATTCTGATTCAAATTATACCATACTAGCAAATACAAAAATTTTAGCATTATATTTAGATAGCCACAATGTTTTTTATGCTGGAACGGATGATTGAACACATCCTTACATTTCTTATGATGGTGGAAAAAAATGGGAACAAATAAATGATTTTATATTTACTTCGCAAAGAATTAATTGTATTGCTGAAACATCGAATGGATCAATTATTTTCGGAATTAATAATGGAATAATTAAATCAACTGATCACGGAAAAAGCTGGTATAAAGTCTCCGGATTTTCAAGAGCGGTTGTTTGCTTCGCATTGCATAATAATGGCGATATATGGGCTGGTATACAAGGTGGCATTTATAAGGCCGAAGATAATGGAGAAACATGGATTAATAAGAGTTTAGGTTTGGTTCTTTCACTTCAATTTATGTCAATTGGTATTTCGCTAAGTGGTAGAATGCTTGCGGGGTGTAACCAAGATTTTTTTAGATCGGATAATTACGGAAAATGGTGGGTATCCCTTTAAAAAACTGCTTCTGGTGATTATGGTTTACCAATTTTAACAGATATAATAATTTTTAATAGTAATTTAATTTATGGTTGCTTTAGCAGATATCCTTACTTTTCAACTGACTTTGGAGATAGCTGGACAGCAATTCCGATTGAAATAGGGGGCATTGTTCTGCATGGGAATTTTCAGCAAATATGTTATAATAATAAAGGAGAATTATATGCAAGACAAGATAATAAACATATATTCAAGGGTAATAAAATGACAAGTGTTTATGAAAAATTTCCATTGTATTCTTTTTATTTGGCTCAAAATTATCCAAATCCATTTAATCCGAGTACATCAATTCAATATGTCATTCCGAGTTCGATTGATCGAGCGAGGAATCTTCAAGATTTCTCGTCGACATCGTCTCCTTGAAATGACGAAACACATGTGATTTTAAAAGTTTATGATCTGCTTGGAAGAGAAGTTGAAATTCTCGTAAATGAAATTAAACCACACGGCAGCTATTCTATTGAATGGAATCCTAAAAATTTATCAAGTGGAGTTTATTTCTAAACATTAAAAGCTGGTGAATATTTTTCTACTAAGAAGATGTTATTATTAAAATAAACTTTTTGGTTAATATAAAAATTGAATCACCGAGAACTTACAATTGAAATTAAAAAATTATTTCTTCTCGTCAACGTCCCTTACAAATAAAACAGCTAAGCCAGCAATTATC
>VGVY01000063.1 GCA_016873835.1 Ignavibacteria bacterium | reverse complement strand
TCTACTAATCTTCTTGTTAAATTAATCAGTATTTGTATTGTAGTTCTTCTGCTTTTTGTATCATATAAATTCAATGATTCTTTGAAGAAATATTCTTTTATTTTCTTGGGTATGGTAAGCAGCTTTTATGTTTTAATTGATATCAAAAATGATTTGCTGACTTCTTCAAATATGAATTCTGATGCTGCTATTATTTCTAACTTAACGAATTTAGATCCAATTTTTGTAGGGTTTAGTTGGTTCGCAATTTCATTTGTATCATTAATTTTTATTTTAAGATATGGGATAAAAAAAGGATTATGAACCGACTGATTCGATTGTAGGATTTTTTACAAAACTCAAAATGAATAAACCAACAATAAAGAAAATACCAATAGTTAAAATTGCTATTCTCTGCTCACCAGTTAAATAACTAACAAATCCAAATACCAGCGGACCTAAAATTGCTGAACTTTTTCCGAATAATGAATAAAATCCAAAAAACTCGGTTTTTTTATCCATCGGAGTAATTATCGACATTAAACTTCTGCTTGTTGATTGAGTTGCACCCATTACGCTGCCAGCCAACATGCCTACAAAATAAAAACTGAGTTGAGAAAATTCTTCAACAGTCATAGAAAAATTATTTGCTAACCCCTTCATAAAGTGACTTGTTTTATCGCTCGTGATAAAAGCCAAAATGATTGTTACAATCCAAATTATAAGTGAAATAACTAACGATTTTTTTTGACCAATTGAATCAGCCATTATACCAAAAATAAGTGAACCAAAAATTGCTGTTGTCTGAACAATTATGAAAAATATTATTAACTCTTCCATTGTAAAATTCAAAGTAGTGCTAGCATAATTTCCAGAAAAATAAATTACTGTATTTACACCCTCTATAAAAAAGAAATATGCAAATAGAAAAATCGAAAGATTTTTATAATACTTTAAATTCCGGATAGTATTAAATACTCTTGACACTCCAATCGATAAATATGAAACTTCTAAAACAACTTTTTTTCTAGAGTCCTTTATAAAAATGAATAATGGTATTGCGAAGACAAGAAAAATAATAGCAGAAATAATAAAAGTTTCTTTTATCATCTCCTTTTGAATGAATGGATATACAATTGCAAGTGTGGTTAAAGACCCAATATAACCCATTGCAAATCCATAACCGCTTACTCTGCCAAAATTTTTTGGTGCAGTTATTTCTGGAAGGAAAGCATCGTAAAAAACAAGTCCAGCCTCAAACCCAATATTTGCAGTTATTAAAAGAATTAATCCTAATAAAATATCTCCTTCATTAACAAAAAAAAGCAATGCGGTTGATATAATACAAATCAAAGTAAAAAACATTAAGAATCTTTTTTTACCAGCGGAGTGATCTGCTATTGCCCCAAGAATAGGAGCAATAATTGCAGTAATTAACATCGATACGCTTGTTCCAATACTCCAATAAAAATCACCTATTGGCTCACCGCTGGCAACTGTTTTTTTAAAATAGACGGCGAAAAGAAATGTAACTACTACAATTGAATATGAGGTATTGGCAAAATCAAAGAGTGACCAAATAAAAACTTTAAATTTTTCGTTGTCTCTATTAATTTTGTTTTTTATGCTGGAAAGATTGATCAATAAGCCCTCTTCCGGTTTTATTTAATGTGCCAGAGTTTTTTAGATCCAATAGAACTGCATCTAAAATACCATTAATAAATTTGTTGCTGTTAGAAGTGGAATAATCTTTTGCTATCTCTATCACTTCATTAATTGTAACTTTTGGCGGAATGTCTGGACAATAATACAATTCTGAAATCCCAATTCTTAAAAGGATTCTATCAATCAAAGCAATGCGGTCCATTTCCCAATTAGAAACTTTATTTTTTATTTTTTCATCTAAAAACTTAAGGTTAGCTACTACTGTGTTAATTAAATTGGTGGCAAAATTAATATCTATTTCGGAAACAAGGTCGGTTAGAATTGCGTCTGTTAAACGGGTCAAGCCTTCCCCGTTTAATTCGTAGGCATATAATACTTGAAGTGCTCTTTCTCTAAGTAATCTGCGGTTTGACTTCTTCATAAATTTGTGTAAGAACTATAATAATTAATAATTTCTGAAAAATATAGCTACAATATTACTTTAAAAAAAATTAGTTACCAATTTTTTCTAGGAATATTATTATCTGCTAAAATTTTTTTAATAAAAATCGGGTCATTATAAAACATGTGGTTTTTGTTCAATCAAAAACTAGATGGAAAACATCCAAAATAGAAGTAATGCAACTCCTTCCCTTGTTCTATAAAAAATCTCTTTCTCCAATGTAAGCTTATGACTTGATGAGAATCCAATCCCATTAATGTTGTAAAACTTACAAATCTGAGTAATTCTAGTTAGATGAAAACTATCAGAGATTACTAATACTTCTCTAGCACTTTTTTGTAATATTTTACTAGTATGCAAATATTTTATTTGTTCATTTGTTGTAGATGTGATAGGTTCTAAAATAATTTTTTGATTAGGAATTCCAAGATTTAGTAAAAACTTTTGCGCAGCTTCTGCTTCAGAAATTTCACCGGGTGCATTACTTCCTATAACAATTATTTTGTTTATTGTATTTTGCTTAAACAATTCATGAGCTTTCTTAATTCTGCCTTCGAAAATAGGACTTGGTTTATTTTTACTCCAAACTGCAGCACCTGGAACTAAAGCAAATTCATATCTCTTATTAACATCATGTGTTGATAAAGGATTTATCAAGACTATCGCAATTGAAAACAATAATAAAATTATTACAGCAAAGAAGGATTTAACAATTATTTTAATATTAAAATATTCCTTGGAAGTAAGTACTAGGCTCCACAAATAAACAATAGAATAAATTTGAAAAATACCTGATAAGATGTAAAACGCACCAAGAATAATTTTTCTTACTGGAATTAAAAAGAAATAACCGCTGAATTCGATTTTTAAATAATTAAACAGAATAATTACAAGAATTAAACAGATAATTGAAAATAATTGAAATAGAATTAGAACTTTAATTCTCTGCAAGTTTTTTTTATCTGAAAAAATTATATACCAAATAGAACCTGAAATGAACAGAAACCATAATAGTATATTTAAAATATTCCCAATGAAGCTAACGTCATAGTTAATAAATTGTAATCCATTGCTATTATATTTTAAAATGCTGAGTATTAATAAATAAATTGTCGAAAGGATAATTGCTAAAAAGAGATGTTTATTTAAAAAATTACTTTTCAAGTGTTTCATGTCAGACTGGATTAATTAATATGTTATACAAATCACTTTTTCCCGAAGGAAGTATCTTTACTTTAACATTAAAAATGTCCTCAATATTTTTTTCTGTTAATACTTCACTAGTATTACCATGCATTATTAACTGACCATGATTCATCAAAAAAACTTTTTCTGAAAATATTCCAACTAGATTTAAATCATGTGATACAGATAATATAGTTAAATTCTCCTCGCGTTTTAGCTTTGCCAGTAATTCAAAAATTTGGATCTGATGTTCAATGTCAAGATGTGAATTAGGTTCATCCAGCAAAATCATTTTTGGTTTTTGAGCTAACGCTCTTGCAATGTAAACTCTTTGAGCTTCACCACCTGAGATTTCATTTATTCCTTTTAATTTAAGATGACTAATTTCAAGAATATCCATAGCTTCTTCAACTATTTTTTTATCAATACTATTCTCAAAACTTAACATACCCAAATAAGGTGTTCTTCCCATCATAACAATTTCGAAAACAGAAAATGGGAAATAGGGATATGTTGATTGCGGTACATAAGCAATCAGCTTTGCATATTCTTTATAAGGTATTTCTGAAATATCTACACCAGAAAATTTGATTCTTCCTTTTTGGGGGTAAAGTATCTTTGAAATTAATTTTAGAATTGTTGACTTACCGCATCCATTTGGACCAATTAAGCTGGTAAAGTATCCTTCTTTAATTTCTAATTGATTAAGAGTTAAAGAAAAAGAATCTTCAGTTGACGTATCTTTGTACTCAAAGAATAAATTATTGATTTCTACAATTGACAATCTTGTACATTCCTTTTTTGTAAAATAAAGATAATAAAGTGAACCATAAATGGAATAATTTGTAGTAAAAAAAAAGCGCCTAATGGCGCTTTTTTCTACTGAAGTTTAAATACGATTGGTATAGAGACTTGAACTTTAACTGCTTTACCTCTTTGCTTGCCAGGTTTAAATTTAGTCTGCATTACTGCTTGAACAGCAGCTTCATCACAACCGGCTCCAATTCCTTTAATGGTTTCAGCTTTCACGACATTGCCATGCTCGTCAACAAAGGCTTTTATGAAAACACGACCTTGTACTCCAGCTCTTTTTGCAATTTCTGGATAGATAATTTTTGATTGAATGGCTTCAATACCACCAATTGGTTCAGGAGTTTCTTCAACAGCAACAAAGAAAACAGCTTCATCATCATCCTTTGTTTCTTGCTTGGGTGGTGGCGGTGGTGCAGCTACTTGTTCTGTCAAATCAATTTCTGTATCACCAATCTCTATATCTTCCAAAACATCATCTGAAGGAGCTTCAATCGGGATTGGAGGCTTTGGCGGCGGCGGAGGTGCGCTTTCTTGCTTAGTATTAACTACATCCTCAACATTTACTAATTCTTGGGGACCTTCAAGTTTAATTTTCTCCTTAGACATATCCGGAAAAAATTTGAAGGCTATAATACAAAAAGCAAGAGAGGCTATTATACTAAGCTCAAATACTCTCTTATACTTTAGTCTTAAATCTGCTTTTGGATTTTTCTTAAGTGCCACTTTTTCCTCCTAAATTGCATTTACAGCGATGGTTAACTTATAAAAACAACACTGTAATGTCAATTAGTACAATGAATTTTACCTCTTTGGATTAAAAAAGTTCCAACATTAATCTGCTTCCTAAGCAGCAATCTTTTTTCTAAAAAAAAGCCTTGTCAGAAATATTCCAATTACTCCACCAATTACATCAAAAATAAAATCAAAAATATCACAATATCTCCCCGGTATAAGTAATTGATGTGCTTCATCAAATCCAGCATAGATTACAATAGTTATAATTGAAAAAAACAGAGCATTTTTTGAAAGTTTATTTCTTCTTTTTTGAAAATGAAATGTTAGAAAGAGTAATATGGCTAAAAAAAAGTATGCAATAAAATGCTCCAACTTATCTTGAGCTTCAAAAAAGTATGGAAATTCTTGAATCGGAACAGAAGTAGCAATAAACAAAATCAACCAATAAATCATTAGCGGAATGTAAATAAACTGTACTGGTTTTTGCCGCAGAGTTTTATATAAATGAATTGATGATAAATTTAATTGCATTAGGTATTTTTTTGATAAGATCAGTTGCTGTAAATGCGATTTCACTTTTTTGCTCAGATAAAAGATCGCCAGATAAACTATGAATATATACTGCAGAAATTAAATTCTCTTCTAATGTTTTCGATTGAGAGATAAATCCAGCTATAATTCCAGTCAGGACATCTCCGGTGCCAAATTTTGCCATGCCAGGATTGCCGGCAGAATTAATAAAGGTCTCTCCATTAGAGTTAAATATAATTGTAGGAGCACCTTTCAAAACTAAGTAACAACCATTGTCAATTGAAAATTGTTTCCCAATTGTTAAAATACTTTTTTGCAGCTCAATTAATTCTATCCCAAGCATTTTAGAAAATTCTGAATGATGCGGAGTCAAAATCTTTTCTTTCAGATTAATTGATTTATATTCATTATTCCCTAATGCAAAAACAGCATCCGCATCAATTACAAATTTTTTATTTTTATTTGATTGAATAATTTCTAGAATTGCTCTTTGAGTACTTTCTTCTCTGCCAAGTCCGGGTCCAATTGCAATTACATCAGCCCAGTCACATTTTTCCATCAAATCTTCAAGGTTTGTTTCTGTTAGAAAGCCGAGTCCGTTATCATTATAATCATGAACAATTGCAGATTCTAATTTTTGCTTTGCTAGATTTTTTATCGACTTTGGAACTGCTAAAAAACAAGCACCAGCACCTGATTTTAAAACAGAATTAGCAGTAAAAAAAGCTGCTCCAGGTAATTTATCTGAACCAGCAATTACAAGAACTTTTCCGGCAGAATATTTATGAGCATCAAGCTCTTTGGTAGGAATTCCAAAAAAAGCATCTTCTGGCTCAATCAAATAATCCGTAACAAAAATATTCTTGAAATATTCTTCTCCAATTCCAATATAACCTTTAACAATTGCTCCAGCGTTTTTATAACCTTGCCCATAAAATAATCCGGTTTTGAATTCTGATAAGGTTATGGTTAATTCAGCATTAAAAATAATATCACCCGAAGAATTGTCTAAATCCAAACCAGTGGGTAAATCAATTGCAATTTTATGAGAATTAAACTCATTTATTTTTTCTACAATTGTCTTGTAAGGATCACTCAATTCTCCTCTTGTACCAGTTCCAAGCATTGCATCAATTATGATTTTGCAATCCTCAATCATCAATAAATCTTTTGGATTATTATTATAAACAATTATTTTAGAATCAGAGTACTCTGTAATTAAATTTTTTAGTATGCGAAAATTTGTGTGTGCATCACCTTTTAATTCTTCTTCAGCACCAAGGGAGATTAGTTTAACAATATATCCATCATTAATAAAATAACGAGCAATAGCAAATCCATCACCGCCATTATTCCCTTTCCCGCAAATAATTCCAATTGAAGTTTTTCCTTCATCTGAATAAAATTGTTTAATAATTTCAAAAGCGCTTCTTGATGCGTTTTCCATCAATACAATACTTGGAATTCCAAGTTTGTTAATAGCATAACTATCAGCATCTCTTACTTGTTGAGCATTATATAATGGTATCATGGCAGACTTTTAAATAATTCTGAAAGGAAAATAAGAAAGATTACTGATAAATTAAATTACCAGTTCACTACCGAGAGAATTAGATTTAATAATAAATCCGGCATTAATCCGAGCAATAAAACCATCGCACCTGAAATTATCACTGCAGAATAACTAAATGTAGAAGTATCAGTATTAATATCTTCAGTTGGGTTTTTAAAATACATGAAAACTACTACTCTTAAATAAAAATAAACACTTATTACACTTGAAAATACTCCAATAATTGCCAGCCATGTGAACCCAGATTTTATTGCGCCAATAAAAACATAATACTTTCCAAAAAAGCCAGCGAGAGGAGGTATTCCAGCAAGTGCAAACATAAATAAGGACATAAATGCTGCAAGCATCGGTTTACTTGCATTTAATCCCGTAATATTTTGAATATTGGTTCTTGAATCATTTTCACCTTCTATAATTGAGATAATTGAAAATGCACCAATGTTCATGAATGTGTAGGCAGCTAAATAAAAAATTATTCCAGAAATGCTGTAACTATTTGACGCAGTTAATCCAATTGCCATATAGCCGGCATGAGATATTGACGAATAAGCTAGCATTCTTTTTAAATTATCTTGAGTTAAAGCAACGATGCTGCCAAATAGCATAGATAAAGTAGCAATTGCTGCAAAATATGGACTGAATATATTTGGTGAATTGACAGTGTATACAGCAGTCAAGGTAATTATCAGCACACTAAATGCTGCTGCCTTTCCAGCTGTAGACATAATTCCAGTAACAGTTGTCGCAGAACCTTGATAAACATCCGGAACCCACATGTGGAATGGAAATGCTGCAATTTTAAAACTGAATCCAATGATAAAAAGAATTAATCCGGTAACAAATATTATGTTTGATGATTGAGCAGAAAAATTCTGAATAAGAATGTCAATTTTAGTGGTTGCTGTCACCCCATATATTAATGCAATTCCATATACTACAAATCCAGTAGCAAATGCTCCAAGTAGAAAGTACTTTAATGAAGCTTCATTAGCTGAATGTTTTTTTCGATTTAATCCAGCTAATACATAAAAGCAGATGGACATCAATTCCAATCCAAGAAAGATCATTAATATATCTTTCGATCCAGCCATTACCATCATTCCGAGAACAGCGGATTGTATTAATATATAATACTCCCCAAAATTTGAACCGTATTTTTTTAAATAACCAATTGAACTCATTGTGATAAGAAGCGCAGCAAAATTAAAAATGAAATTAAAAATTGCCGCTTTTCCCCCAACCTGAATCATTCCGTTAAATAGAATATATTTATTATGAATTGTATATATTGAATAAAGTGCAGTCGAAAAAAACAATAGAATTGAAAACCAAGGTAATATTTCTCTGCTCTTCTTGGTAATAAGCTCAATGACAACTGAAAATACTATTCCAACACCGATAATAATAAAAGGTAATAAATGTAAATATTCTTGATTTGAAAATGGCATAATTACTCTATGAAAAGTGAATCGTCGTTTAATTCTTCAATTGTTAATTTATGATTTTCCACTAAATGAAGAGAAATTTTTTTATGATTCGATAAATCAAAAATGTTTTTCCCCTTTTCAACAACAACCAATTTTATCATTTCATATTTTGAAACAACATCTAAAAGGTTTTTATAATCATAAAAGTAAATTTCAGTATAATCATTGAAAATAGTATAATTCGCACCCTTATCGGAGGTGCTGAAATCCATTATTATATCTCTCTCAATTACTGCTTTTAATATTTCAGCAGCAAACGGTAGTAAAATTCGATTTCCATAAAATAATCCAAAGTCTTTATTATTTAATACTTCTTTTAATGATTTCATATTATACTTTCCCATAATATAAAACTAACCAAACAATAGTAAAAATTGGTAGGAGAATTGGTATTGCATACTTGATAAGATAGCCAAAAAAACTTGGCATATTAATACCAGCTCTCTCACAAATTGATTTTACCATAAAATTCGGACCATTGCCAATATATGTCATTGCACCAAAAAATACTGCTGCTATAGAAATAGCTTGCAAATAAACTGGATGTGCAATTGAAAAATCATGTACTTGTGTTTTTACTGCAACATCATAACCATATTTCCCAAGTGATGCACTTAAAAAATTCAAAAATGTTGGTGCGTTATCCAAAAAAGCAGAGAGCGATCCAGTTGCCCAATAAAATATACCGGGATTTAACTGCTGACCATATACATTAGCTTCATATGATATAAGCTGTAATGCTGGAATCATAGTTGCAAAAATACCAACAAATAGGTAAGCAACTTCTTTTATTGGATCAAAATTAAATTCATTTGCTTTTAATACATCAATCTCAGCAGTTTTATATGATAAGTATGCAACACTAAACATAATTATTTCTCTTATGCCGATTGGCAGCGGAGCTAATGATGGAACCCAGCTCATAATTCCTGGATCAATAAAAACTGAAACTAAAATAATTAACAAATACCAGATACTTTTAAGCCCTTTAAACTCAATCTTCCCACTGTACTCTGTATCCGGGTCCTCCCCGTTTTTATTTCTAGTATCAATAAAGTAAAAAATACTCACAAGAAGTAGTAGAGTTGGAAGCCAAGCATACCAAACATGACCAAAAAACCAAAAGAAATCTACGCCACGTAAAAAACCTAAAAACAAAGGCGGATCACCAATTGGAGTTAATGCACCCCCAATATTACTTATAGAAAAAATAAAAAATATTATATGATATGGTTTTACTCTATTCTTGTTAATTTTTATATAGGGTCTAATCAATAACATTGATGCACCAGTAGTACCAATGATATTAGCAATAACAGAACCAAACAATAAAATTATTACATTCAACATAGGTGTTGCTTTTCGATCTACCTTAATTAATATTCCGCCGGTCGCAACAAATAATGAAGTAAGCAAAGCAATAAATGAAACATATTCGTGTGCTGTATGAATTAAACTATGTGAATCATTTAATCCGAATAAATAATAAAACACAGTAATCAGACCAAGAGCTATTGCAATCTTGGGATAGCTTCTTTCCCAAAATTGATGATAAAAAAGAGGACCAGTTGCAATCATCAATAACAAGAGAACAAATGGAATGACCATCAATGGATTTGGATGTGTATGAACTACCTGGCTTCCCTCTGATGCATAGAGATCATTTGATATCGAAAAGGAAAATATTACAACAAGTAAACTGGATACTTTTTTAAACATATAATTCTATTTTAAGAAATCGAATGTGAATGAACTAACATGATTTAGAATTGATTGTGATGCTGCTTCTGTTAAATTTAAAAAGGTGCTTGGGTAAATTCCGATCCACACTATGAAAACAAAAATTGGAATAAGTACTATTAATTCTCGTTTATTAAAATCTGTAAGATGATTTTTTAAATCCGGATTTTTTACAACACCAAAAACAATTCGCTGATACATCCAAAGTAGGTAAACCGCAGCAAAGATAACTCCTGAAGCTGCAAAAACTGTGTACCACCAATTATCCAAAACTTGAGATTTGAAACTTCCTAATAAAATTAAAAACTCGCCAATAAACCCATTAAGGCCAGGCAGACCAATTGAAGAGAGTGAAGCAATTAGCAATGCTGTTGAATAAACCGGAACTATTTTTGCAATTCCACCATAGTAAGCAATGTCCCTTCTGTGAGTTCTTTCATAAATTACTCCAACTAAAAGGAACAACGCTCCAGTAGACAATCCATGATTCACCATTTGAATTACTGCACCTTGAACGGATTCAATGGTCATTGCAAAAGTACCGAGCACAACAAAACCCAAATGAGATACAGAAGAGTACGCTACTAATTTTTTCATATCTGTTTGAACCATTGAAACAAGAGCTCCATAAATAATCCCTATTACAGCAAGCACAGAGATAAGAGGAGCAAATTGGACAGCAGACTGAGGGAAAAGCGGCAGACAATATCTTACCAAACCATATGTCCCCATTTTTAGAAGAACTCCGGCTAGAATTACAGAGCCAGCAGTAGGTGCTTCAACATGTGCATCTGGTAACCATGTATGAAGCGGAAACAATGGAACTTTTATTGCAAAACTCAAGAAGAACGCCCCGAACATCCATCCTTGAATTTGTTGTGTAATAGTTGGAGCAATTTTGTAAAGTTCTATAAGATTAGTTGTAAATTTTCCAGTCAATTGAGATGCATAAACAGCAAGCCAAATAATGGCTACAAGCATTAACAAGCTTCCAGCCATTGTGAAAATGAAAAACTTAATTGATGCATAAATCCTTCTCTCGCCGCCCCAAATTCCAATAATAAAATACATTGGAATTAACATTGCTTCCCAAAACACATAGAACAAGAAAATATCAAGTGAAAGAAATACTCCTAACATTCCGGCTTCAAGAAAAAGTATCGAGAAGGTGAACATCTTTAAGTTATTCTCAATCGAACTCCATGTTGAAAGCAATGTCAGTGGAGTTAAAAATGTTGTTAGCAAAACAAGAAGAAGAGAAATACCATCAACGCCTATGTAATAGCTGACATTTAAACTCTGGATCCAAACAATTTGATGAATAAATTGGAACTCAGATTTTGAGGCATCAAAATTAAAATAAACAATAAGTGAGATTACGAAAGCAACTGAAGCAATTAAAACTCCAAACCAACGAATTAAATTTTTCTGTTCTTGCTTAATAAATAATACAAGCACACTACCTATAATTGGAGTAAATAATAAATATGTTAAAAGTAAATTCTGTTCCATAAAATTTTCAAAGACTTAGAATTATCCACAAAAGAGTGATTGCAATTCCAATCATCATTATGATTGCATAAAATTGTACAACTCCAGTTTGGAGTTTTTTGATAATATTTGAACTTCTATCAACTAATTTTGCAATTCCATTAACAGCACCGTCAATAATAGTTGTATCAGCAAATTTCCATAATAATTTTTCTGAACCTTTTTGTATTGGCTGAACAACAGCAGCTTCATAAACTTCATCTATGAAATATTTATTAAACAAAATGTTATAGGATCCTTTAAAACGTTTAGAAATATTTTCAGCAATGTGAGGTTTTGATGTATAAATTTTATATGCGAAATAAATTGCGCTTAAAGCTAATGCAACAGAAATAACCATAAGCAATATTTCTTCAAAGTGAGTGTGCGATCCATAAATTTTTAATTTAGCAAGTGCTGGAGCATAAATTGGTTCTAACCAATTGTGAAAAACATTTCCATGTGAACCGGAAAATATTTCAGGTATTCCTATATATCCCCCAATTAATGAAAGCCCGGCTAAAATCATTAAAGGAATAGTCATAACCAAAGGAGATTCATGTGGATGAACATGATGATGGTCAAATCTTTCTTTACCGAAAAAAGTCAACGAGACTAACCTAAACATGTAAAATGCAGTAAGCATTGCAGTTAATACACCAATGATCCAAAAGATAATTCCGCCATTTGCATATGAGAACCATAAAATTTCATCTTTGCTGAAAAATCCGGAGAGACCTGGAAAACCAGCAATAGCAAATGCTGCAATGACAAAAGTGATGTAAGTTTTTGGCATGTATTTTTTTAAGCCGCCGTAATTCTGAATATTCTGTTCTTCATGCATTCCATGGATGACAGAACCAGCACCAAGGAATAATAGAGCTTTGAAAAATGCGTGAGTCATAACATGAAAAATTGAAGCTCCAAATGCTCCAACTCCGGCAGCTAAAAACATATATCCTAATTGGCTAACTGTTGAATATGCTAATACTTTTTTAATATCATTTTGAACTAACCCAATAGTAGCGGCAACTAACGCAGTTAATAAGCCAATTACAGCAACAATCATCATAACTGTTGGAGCCGATGTAAAAATAATTGCAGCTCTTGAAACCATATAAACACCGGCTGTAACCATTGTTGCCGCATGTATAAGAGCAGATACTGGAGTAGGTCCGGCCATTGCATCAGGCAGCCAAACGAACAATGGTATTTGCGCTGACTTGCCAGTAGCTCCAATGAATAGAAAGATTGCAATTAATCCAAATGTAGATTCTGAAACTGGGAATGACACGGCTTTTGTAAATACTTCGTGGAAATTGAGTGAATCAAAGGTTAAGTATATTAAAAACATTCCAAGTAAAAATCCGAAGTCTCCAATTCTATTAACAACAAATGCTTTCTTCGCTGCTTCAGATGTGGTTCCCTTTTCAAATTTTCTATCATACCAAAATCCGATCAATAAATATGAGCAGAGACCAACTCCTTCCCATCCTAAAAATAGAACAAGAAAGTTATCGCCGAGAACTAAATTCATCATTGCAAAAATGAAAAGGTTTAAATAAGCAAAGAATCTCCAGAATCCTTTGTCCCCATGCATGTATCCGATTGCATAAACGTGGATTAGAAAACCAACTCCCGTTACAATTAGAGACATAGTAAGAGAAAGCTGATCAACTAAATATGCAAATTTGATATTCAAACCAGCAACACTTAACCAAGTGAATAATTCTACTGTGTTGCTTCTGCTTTCAACTGGAAGATTAATTGTTTCGAAGA
>VGVY01000062.1 GCA_016873835.1 Ignavibacteria bacterium | reverse complement strand
ACATGATCAAGCTTATTTGGATATTCTTTTTGTACGCATTTTAATGCAAGCTTAGAAAATGATTCTGCTGTAGTGGGAGTTAATTTTAAATGTTCGTACTTATGGATAAAACTTTCTTGAGGCCAAATCTTATTTACTAAAAGAAATAACAGCACAATGCTAAATATCTTTTTTTTACTGGGCATATTTACTCCTATTATTGTCCCATCGCTTTTTTAGCTTGATTCAAATGTCTTAATTGATGAAAAAGGTTTATAAGAAACATTTCCCCAAGCTGAAATTTAATGATGTTTATAAATGGCGATCTAACTTTTACTTTCTTCATATCTTGAAGTGATATTCTGTTTAAAAGTTCTATGAATTTATTCTGAAAGCCAATAAACTCATCAACTAATTTGAAGTCTAAAATACTTAATGAAAAATCTGCTTTGGAGCTTGTCTTCGCTCTAATTTTACTATCAGGGCCAACACTTTTAATAAATTTACTCACGAGCAGACGCGGTTTATACGGTTGGTTTCTATTGCCTTCATATTTGTGAGAAAAACTTCCTATCACATTATTCAAATATCCGATAGCGCTGTAATTCAAATGTGCTAAGCACTCTGCGGCACTCCAACTTTCCGGATTCGGTTTTTTATTAAACGTTTCTGCCGATTTATTAACAAAGAGCTCCTTGGTCAAAGATATGATATCATTGAACTCTTGCTTTAATTTATTTATGGTTGTTTCCAAAATAAATTCTTTCTTACCGACTAATTGATATATCAAAATAACAATTTTATTTTTAAGTATAACTTTACTCTATAAAGGAATTTATCATGCGCAGAATATCCCTTCTAGCACTTTTTTGTTTTTTATTCACTTCGGTCTCGGGACAGAATAATACCACGCTTTTAACAACTGCAGAATCATCCCACTTTGAATCAACTTCAACATATGCTGATGTAATGGAGTTTATTACAGAGTTAAAAAATATATCTCCGCATATTCGTCTTGAATATATTGCAAAGTCGATCGAGGGAAGAGATGTTCCACTAATGATCATTGGCAATCCTCTTCCAAAAAATTTCCAAGAATTAAACAACGACCGCCGAATTGTAATATATATTCAAGCAAATATTCATGGCGGTGAAATTGAAGGGAAAGAAGCAGTTCAAATGCTTGCAAGAGATATTCTTTCAAATAGTTCCTCTGATTATCTTAAAGATATTGTGCTTTTAATCTGCCCAATATTCAATATTGATGGTAATGAGAAAATTAACACTAACAACAGAAGAAATCAGAGTGGTCCAAAAAATGGTGTTGGAGATAGATACAACGGACAGAATCTAGATCTTAACCGAGATGCAATGAAAGTTGAAACACCGGAAGTGTATGGAATGATCACTAACGTTTTAAATAAGTGGGATCCGGCAATCATGTTAGACCTACACACCACTAACGGTTCTTATCACACCGAACCTTTAACGTACACTTGGATGATGAATGGAAATACAGAACGTGTTTTAGTTAATTACATGCGTGATACAATGATGCCGTCACTTAAAAATAGTCTAGCTACAAAGTACAAAACCCCAAATGTTTTTTATGGTGAATTCAAAGATATGCGAGAGCCTCAAAAAGGATGGGATTCATACGCCTTCGAACCAAGATACATTGTTAATTATATAGGATTGAGAAATAGATTGGCAATATTGAATGAGAACTATGTATATGCCGATTTCAAAACACGTATTAATGGAAGCTACAATTTGTTAAAAGCCGTATTGGATTATGCTGTTTTTAACAAAGAGGAAATCAAAAAACTATTAGTCGAGGCTGATAAAAAAGTAATTGCGCGTGGTTTAAACCCAACCGAAAAAGATTCTTTCGCTGTTGAGTTTGTAAACAATCCAACACCAGTTCCAGAAACAATAGAAATTTACGAATTAGAACCATATAAAGATGCTAACGGTAGAGACCGTTTAAGACCTACGGACAAAACAAAAACTGTAACTGTTCCTTATTATGCAGATTATTTTCCAAAGAGAAATATAAAATTTCCGTTTGCATATATTATTACGGTTAAAGACCCTGAAGTTATTTCGTTATTAAAAACACACGGGATAAAAATCGAGCAATTGAGCAAATCAAAAACTCTTGATGTTCAATCAATCAAAACGAAAGAGTTAAAAGGTGCGCAAAGATTAAATCAAGGACATTACAATAATTCTATTAAAGTTGAGTATGTAAACGAAACAAAAGAATTTCCAAAAGGAACTTTAGTTGTTAAAACGGCTCAGCCATTAGCCAATGTTGCCGCATATCTTCTCGAGCCCGAAACTGATGATGGATTGTTATTCTGGAATTTCTGGGATAAATATTTAGTAACTCAATGGGGAGGCGGATATCTACCTTATCCGGTGAGTAAAATTATTAACAAGACTGATTTCGAAACGGAAGATTTTTAATTTGCACCAAATTAGCGTGTGTTTTAAAATTAACATTTAAATATTTTCTGAGGTATTAGATGCAACCTATTAGAGTTGGCTAGTTTTTTTCTCTTTACTTCTCTTGTAGAGTTTCGCAGACTCCTTTACTTTAGGTCTCTGTTTGGGAAGCGGAATGCGAATCTTTTTTTTCTTTGGCTTTAACTTCTTCTTTTTCATGACTACTTCTCACTATCGCATACAAATTGAGGAAGTATAGAATTAAACTCAAGAGAATTATTCAGCTTGCTGATTATTATTTCTTTTCCCACTTTTGTATTGAATATTATATAATAATTAAATGGAAATGAACTCAAAATCATACAATATCAAAAAAAATTTTAGCAAGGAAGAATTGGCTTTCTTTAAAAAATTAAAATCGCCAATAGACGTTCAACAATTTTTAAATGAAACAAAATACAATCCGGATTCTGTTACGTGTTCGCCGAAAACAATTATTCACAGCAGAACAGCAAATTGTTTTGAAGGAGCTTTGTTCGGCGCTGCCGCTCTTAGAATGTTTGGACATAAGCCTATAATAGTTGATCTGATTGCAGAAAATGACGACGACCACGTAATTGCTATTTTCAAACAAAACAATTGTTATGGCGCAATCGCAAAATCAAATACTACAACATTAAGATTCCGGGAGCCGGTTTATAGAACATTACGAGAACTTGTAATGTCGTATTTCGATTTTTATTTCAACACACTAGGGGAAAAATCTTTGAGAAGTTATTCGGTGCCGGTCAATCTTTCACGTTTTGATAAATTCAAATGGATGACAACAGATGAAGATTTGGAATTTATGGGAGATTATCTATTTACGGTTAAACATTATCCGATCATGACAAAAAAAATGATTAACACCCTCGCAATTGCAGACAAAGAAATTGTTAATCTCTGTTTTACCGGTTCAGTCATTGGCGGATTATTCAAACCAAAAAAGAATTGTTAATTGTATTAAGCATTCATAAAATATTTTTTGTTTTAATTGGGAGGACTATATGAGTCGCTTTCTTTTTTTGTTAACTGTTATTTCTTTTACAACATTCTATTCTCAAACAATTACGTCACCAGATAAAAATTTATCTCTAACTTTTTCAACCGATAAAGAAGGAATTCCTACATATCAATTGATCAGAGGAAACAAAACTATAATTAGACAAAGTAAACTTGGAATTGAGCTCAAAGACTCGCCATCATTTGACAAAGGATTTGTTGTTGCTTCAGTTGATACGTCAACATTCGATGAAACATGGAATCCAGTTTGGGGAGAAGTAAATGTCATTAGGAATAATTACAAAGAATTGCAAATTACTCTTGTTCAACCATTTGTTAATAATAGAGAATTGATTTTGCGATTCAGACTTTATAACGATGGACTCGGTTTTAGATATGAATTTCCGATGCAAGATAATTTAAATTATTTCATCGTCTCAAACGAACTTACACAATTTTGCCTGACTGGAGATCATACTGCATTTTGGATCCCCGGTGATTATGACACGAATGAATACTATTACACAAAAACTCCTTTAAGCAAAGTCGATGCATTGTTCGGCAAAACTGTTAATGAGATTTTTGCAAAAACTGTAATCGGAAAAAATTTTGTTCAATCACCTTTGATGCTGAAGACAAATGATAGTTTATATATTAATATTTTTGAAGCTGCACTTGTTGATTACCCGGCTATGCATTTAGAAATAGATCAAACAAATTTTATTCTTACTTCTCATCTTGTTCCCGATGCTGTTGGCAACAAAGCTTACATGCAGACTCCATGCGAATCTCCTTGGCGGACAATAATTGTCAGCAATAAAGCAACAGAGATTCTTTCATCAAAAATAATTTTAAATCTCAATGAATCCTCCAAAATAGATGATACAAGCTGGATAAGACCTATGAAATATATTGGCATCTGGTGGGAAATGCACATCGGAAAATCATCTTGGAATTATGCTGACTTGAACAATGTAAGTCTAACTGCAACCGATTGGAAGTCCTTAACGCCAAATGGAAAGCACGGAGCTACAACAGAAAGGACAAAATATTATATCGATTTTGCAGCCAAACATGGATTTGACGGTGTGCTTGTTGAAGGATGGAATGTAGGCTGGGAAGATTGGTTTGGAAAATGGAAAGAAGAAGTTTTCGATTTCGTAACTCCATATCCCGACTTTGACGTTGAAGAAATTTCAAAATACGCCGCTTCAAAAAATGTAAAGATGATTATGCATCATGAAACTTCTTCTTCTGTTACAAATTATGAAAGAAGAATGGACGAAGCATATTTATTCATGAAAAAGTATGGTTATCCAGCTGTTAAAACTGGTTACGTTGCTAGAATTATTCCTCGCGGCGAATGGCATGATGGTCAATGGATGGTTCAACATTATGTTCGCGTGGCGGAAAAACTCGCACAAAATAAATTAATGCTCAACTCGCATGAATCAGTCCGTCCAACCGGATTGCACCGTACATACCCAAACTGGCTTGCATGCGAAGCTGCGCGCGGAAATGAATTTAATGCGTGGAGTGTCGGTAATCCGCCAGAACATGAAACGATTCTTCCTTTTACAAGATTAATGGGTGGACCAATGGATTACACTCCAGGAATTTTTCAAATCAAAATGAATTTTTACGATCCAAATAAAACAGAACAAATTCATACAACTCTTGCAAAACAACTTGCACTTTATGTTACAATGTATTCACCGCTTCAAATGGCAGCGGATTTACCAGAGAATTACGAAAAACATCTCGATGCTTTTCAATTCATAAAAGATGTTGCTATTGACTGGGATGACACAAAATACATTGAAGCAGAGCCGGGAGATTTTATAACGGTCGCACGCAAAGCAAAAAACAAAAAAGAATGGTTTGTTGGCGCTATTACAGATGAAAATGAAAGGACCGCAACAATTCCTTTGAGCTTTTTAGATGAAGGGAAAAAATATATTGCAACAATTTATTCTGATGCTGAAGATTCGCATTGGGAAAATAATCCTATGACTTATCAAATAAACACAAAAACAGTTTCGTCAAAAGATATTTTGAAAATAAAACTTGCGCCGGGCGGAGGGTGTGCGATTAGTATAAAATAAAATGGTTTTTCGGTGAAAGTTGTCTAGCTTCATAAAAATAAATCTTTTTCTAACTGTATAGTTTTGAAAATGTGAGTGTTTGTCCAATTTTATTTTTATACAATAAAAAAATTTTATTAGTTAAATTGTGTTACATTTAATTTAGCTGATTATGAAGAAAGCTGTTGTCGTTTCAACAATATTCTTCTTATTTCTCTTTTCCCAACAGAGTTTTCACCAAACAAATAACAATAAGACTTACAATATCTCCATTTCGCAAAAACTAAATATTAATAGTAATACTAAAAAAGATCTTGATTTACCTTTAAGAGATATTGCTGTAAAAATTTTTCAGTATTCGGGACTCGAGTTAGTTAATGATGCTAAGGCTGATTACAATTTAATAATTGAACTGGTAGCAGATGGTATTTTAGTTGAATATACAAAAATTGGAGGTCGATATACTGGAGCTTCTGTTTCAGGTTCCCTTACTATTAAGTCCAATGAAAAAATTATTTCAAAAAACACATTTAAAGGTAGGGCAGAACCTCCATCTATACTAACGGTTTTTGAAGGGCACAAAGATGTTGCTAATAAAACACCGGAACAAGCCCCTATTAATACTGCTTTTGCTAATAGTAATTTTTATTCTGAGCTATTCGATATTGTGTTTAAAATATCCGACATAACCGCAATTAATAAAGCAACAAATGATGAAGACGTACTAATTAGTACAAATGCCTTTAAGATTCTTTTTCATAATAGAAATAAGTTTTCTTCTGAAACTAACTTAGGTATCACAAATCAATTTTATAATTATTTACAAAAAACAATCGAAACAAACATTAATAACGCTATCAGTAAATCTATAGACTTGATTATATTATATAACCTACAGCTCCCTTCTGATATCTTTACAAAGTTAATTAACAAAGCCGGCGTTTCGGATGCAATTAATCTTATTAAGAAAAGAAAAACCCCTGATTCAGTTGAATTACTGTTGTCATTGCTCGCAAGATCTGAGAGTAGTGAGTCTTCTCAAATACTAAGTTTACTAAAACAATATAACGACCCAAAGATATCGGAGGAAATTCGAAAATCTCTTTTTAATAAATTATCAAATAAAGATAAATGGGCGCGTAAAGATGCTGTAACTCAAATAAAATATAATAAATATGAAGTTCCAATCGATGTTATTGAAAATCTAATGAACGATAATTCTATAGAAGTCAGAAATGAAGCCGTTAGCTTGCTATATTATTGCTATAACCAAAAATGTATTGACCTTATACTTAATAATCTTTCTAGACTAAATGACATTACAGCTTCTAATACTATTAGGGCACTACATAAATTTAATAATTCTAAAATTGATGATGTATTAATTAATTACAATCTTACAAACGAAACGATTATTAATGCTGTAATAGAATATTTTTCTAAGCGAAAAAATTCTCGCTCTGTAGAGCTGCTATTAAAACTAGCTCAAAACAAAAACGATAATATTAGAACACGGGCAGTAAATTCATTAGGAACAATAGACGAATCTCGAGTTACTAAGCTCATGATTGAATTAACTAATGATCCATCTGAATCAGTTCGCTCCGCCGCTATTGCCAATCTTGGACAATTAAATGATAACGTCGCTGTTGAACAACTTATTTATCTAATTAACACAAGCTCAGATCCTTTAACAAAACGAAATGCTGTTAATGCAATTGGGTATTCGAATAACCAACTTGCCCTTTTCCCTCTATTGACTATTTATAATGAATCAATAAATGATGAGCGTTTACATGGTTCTGCTTTTGAAGCATTGACGTTGATACTACGTAAAGTAAAAATAATTTCATCGCTTAGTGAAGCAAAATTACTAGTAAAACTAATTCACGAAAAAAACAAAAGACTGCTCGATGTCTATAGGAGCTTTATTTCGTCATTAAGTGATTCAACGTCGATTAGATATCTTAAAGAATCTCTTGCTGACAATAATGAAAATACTGCAATTGCCGCGGCAATTACTTTTCAGCATATTAAAAACTATAAAGTTGACGACATATTGATAAATGCGTTGAACAACGAACTACGATGGAAAGTAAGATATCGTTTAATACAATCCATTTCGTTACAAAATATTGAGCGCTCAATTCCACTAATTATTCCTATGCTCAAAGATTCTATTTATAATATGAGAGAAATGGCAGCCTATGCTCTGGGTCTTTTACAAGCCAAGCAAGCTGTTCCCAACTTAATAGAATCCCTCCGAGACACCAGTCGTTTTGTTCGTTACCAAGCAGTATCTGCTCTTGGTAAAATCAAAGACACAACATCAGCGTCAGCGATAGTAGAAGCTTTAAATAAAGAAAAAATAACAACAAACCGAGTTTATTATGTGGAGGCACTTGGAAATATTGGCGGCAAATACGCGGTTCAAACACTAATGAATATATCGAAGAATAGCATCGATTCAAAAATTCTTGCTAATGCAATCCGTTCTCTTGGCATCTTAAAATCTGAAGAAGCTATCGATATTCTTATTGATATCATGATTAAAAATGAAACTCAAAGAGGCAACACAATTGATGCATTAAAGAAAATCAACAGTAAAAAAGCTACGGAAAAATTGATTGATGCTTTGGAAGATGAGAATGTATACGTTCAAATAGCCGCTGCAAAAGTATTGGGTTCATTAAATGATTGGCGTGCAATAGAGCCTCTAATAGAATTATTAGAAAATGGTAAACGTGATAACCTAGAATCAGCAATTCAATCAGCTCTAGTAGGAATAACAAATGTTGAAAACATACGTGGTTATAAAAATTGGTTTGATTGGTGGGATGAAAACGAGTCGCGCTTCGTTAAATGATTTTAATTTTTTTCAAAAAATTACTTCCTCTGTCGATAGGAACATACAAAATATAATGAACCAGAAGTGTGGGATAATCTAAATTATCTCTGTTGAAATTAAATTAGTACTGAGGTGTACGTATGTCTGAAACTTATTTTAAATTTCCTCAATGTTGTTGTGTGTGTATGAAGCCTTTTCATACAAATCAACTAATCACAGAAAGCAAAAGTATTGGAGCAACGTATGTAACAAGTCAAATTTATGTTCCGGTTTGTAATGAATGTAAAGCAAAACATTTTGATTCGAACAGTAGTCAGCAATTGATAATTGCTCTCGTGCTTGGATTACTGGGAGGATTAATTGGTTTATTTATTGGGATGGACAGTAAAGATTTCGGGTGGTTCGGAGGAATAATCGCCGGTGGCTTTGTTGGGGCAATGATAGCGGCTTTTTTTATAACAATAATGAATAAAAATTTACCGGTTAGAATTATTATTGATTGGCAAAGCAACATAAGTATGAAATTTGATAACAGAGAATATCAAAAATCCTTTGATGAAATGAATAAGCATAACAGAGCTTTTTATTAAGATGTATCATATAAATGATTTTTTTTCTTCTAACTACTGCAATTTTGGGAAAGATAAAATCTTTGCATTTTCTACGATTTGCACTTCACTAATTTACTGCGAGCAACTTCTTAATTCTAATTTGTTCAAACCATTCCATGGCGCCAATAATGCTGGGAAGTGCAGCGCTTGAGTGAGTTCCTCCATTAATAGTAATCAACTCAACATCGGAACCAAGCGATTTAAAATAATCTCTCGCTCTTGTAGCGTTTTCGTAAGGAACATATTCATCTGCATTGCCATGATAAAGCCTCGTTGGAGAAATTGGCTTCCAGTTAATCAAGCTGTTTTCTGCAAATGCTTTTGCAAGTTGAGAATTGTCGTCATTCAAATATGTGTTTATAAAATTCTGATTAAAAAGTTTTGTTAAATCATTTGTAAGCTGTGCGCTTATTTCGCTTGTAGATTTTGTTCCATCAAAAAGCGAGCGAAGCTTTTCTGCATAAGGTGAATTGAAAACACTGCTCAAATTATTCCATCCGTAAATATCATTATAAGCAACCATGAAAAATGCGAGGTATGACGGCTGGTTATAAATTTTATCATTAATAATTTTTCTCGCAGTAAAATTTAAGTCATATGCACCAGCCATTGGCGCTGAAGCAGTAATAGTAATTTCATTTTTATAATTCTGTTCTATCTCTTTGTGTGCGGCGAGAGTAACATATCCGCCTTCAGAATAACCAGCAAGAAAAACTTGTCCGTTTAGTTTAATGTTTTTAATTTGCGCAAATTCTCTTCCAGCTCGAATAATATCAACGACAACACTCGCAGAAGATTTTTGATGATGATAGGGATGAAGCATTGTTGATTCTCCAAGTCCGAGATAATCCGGAACAACTGCAAAATAACCGAGCGATGCCGCAATTAATCCTTCGGAAGCATTGAGAGGGCTAACAGATCCAACGCTTGCTCTTTTTGTTTGAGTTCCATGCTGTAAACTCACTATTGATAAATTGTCTTTCCCTTTCGGCAAAAATAAAACTCCGGAAGCATTAACAAGATCCCCTCTTGGACCATATGTTTTATATACAATTTTATAAGCATCAACATCATAAATAAAATTTACATTAATTGGTGTGCTGCCAGATATTCCTTTTACAAACTGATCGATAAACAAAGCGCCATAAAAACCGGAAGATGACGTGCTTACAATTTTGCCGGGCTCTAATATCTCGGGTTCAACCGGCAAATCATCTTTACATGAATAAATAATAAAGAGTGCAATAAATATTAGGAGATAGAATTTTATTATTGTCGCTGTAATTTTTTTCATTCTTACTTTCTCTTTTTTAGTTCATTCATCGTTTTAACAGCAAGAAATTCATAAATGGACCTCGGCAATAATCCAATAAATCGAGTAATAAAAACCATCTGCCATGGAAATTGAATCATTCGTTTTTCTTTTTTCAATCCGTTAATAATTATTTTTGCTGCTTTTTCTGCGGTCATTAGAAACGGCATATGAAATTTATTTTTCTTTGTCATTGGGGTTTCTACAAATCCAGGTCTTACTGTTATAACATTAATTCCATGGGGCTTACATTCAACTCTCAATCCTTCAAGATAATTTGTAGCTGCTGCTTTGCTTGAAGAATAAAAACTGCTTCTTGAGTAACCTCTGCTATCGGATAAACTTGATAGGCCGACAATCATTCCCTCTCCCCTTTTTAGAAAGTCTGGCAGCAGTTGCTCAACCCAATAAACAATCCCTAATAAATTAGTTCCGTAAATTTCCTCAGCGTATTTGGAAGTATAATTTTCAACATCCATATTATAGCCAACGCCGGCATTTAATATTGCAACATCAATTTTGCCAAATTTTTCTTTTGCTGCTCTGAAAGCATTCATCACATCAACTTTTTGAGAGACATCACTTTTGATTAGTAGTAATCGGTGGTCAGCAATCCGCGATTGGATTTTAATCTCTTCTAATAATTCATTTCTTCGAGCAGTTAAAACTAAATTACAGTTTTCAGTCATTAGCTGAAACGCTAGCGATTTGCCTATTCCGGTTGAAGCGCCGGTGATAAGAATAGTTTTATTGTCAAATGTCATTTATTCCTTAAATCAAATTTTAATAAACACAACTTATTTATTCTTATAGTAATCTCCCAATACTCATTTTTTTAGAACCACAAAATTTTTGTATTTTAGCAAAAATTATTCCACGAAAATGGCTGTTGATTTTATTGATGTTGATAATATTATGATAAGCTCGGAAATCTTCGAACAAGGATTTCAGTGTGATCTAAATAAATGCAAAGGGGCTTGCTGTACAATGGAAAGCGCATTTGGAGCGCCAATCAATAAAAAGGAAGTTGAAAGCATTGAAAAAAATCTATCTATTATTACAGAATATTTACCGAGTGAACATTCTGCCGAAATAAAAAAAAACGGATTTTGGATTAGTAAATTTGATCAATTAATGACAAGAAGTTTGAACAATAGAGCGTGTGTTTTTGTTGTTTTTGAAGGGGATGTCGCAAAGTGTTCTATAGAAAAAGCATTTAATGACAGCAAAATTAATTTTAATAAACCAATTTCGTGTCATCTTTTCCCAATTAGGATTGGTGATTTTAACGGCAAGGTTTTAAGGTTTGAAAAATATCATGAATGTTCGCCCGCTTTGGAAAAAGGATCTTTATCTCAAACAAATATTTTTGAGTTTTGCAAAGATGCTTTAGTGAGGGAATTTGGCGAAAGCTGGTATGATAAAACTATGGAGGCTATAAAAAAGTAAAATGTTGTCTTTACACCAAAAATTAGCGCTGCAGCAAAAACTTTCTCCGCAGCAAATACAATATCAAAAACTGCTTCAGCTTAATACGCTTGCACTTGAGCAACGCGTTAAAACTGAACTTGAATTAAACCCTATTCTTGAAGAAACTCTTGATGATGAGCTTTCCCTCGAAGAAATTGATGAGACTCCAAACGATCAAGATGAAATTAAATCTGACGACGATGATGATACATATGACAGCAAAGACGACGAATTTGATGTTGAAGATTATATGAACGACATGGAAATTGATTATGAGTTTGAAAGAATCAACAGAAGTCCCGATGAAGAAAAAACCCGGCCTATAGCACCTCAGAAGCGAAGCCTTCGTGAAGGATTAATTGACCAGCTTCACATGTTAAATCTTAGTGAGGCTCAAACTGTTCTTGGTGAAAATATAATCGGCGGATTAGACAGAGATGGATATTTCAAAGGCGATCTTGACAAACTGGTAAATGAATTAAAGCTGTTTGAACGAGTTGATGTAACTAAGGAAGATTCAGAAAAAATATTAAAATTAATTCAAACACTAGAACCATTAGGCATTGGTTCAAGAAACCTTCAAGAATGTCTTCTTATCCAGATCCGTAATTCCTCTTACGATCCTTATTACTCATACTTGGCAGAAAAAATTCTAGTGGAGAATTGGGAAGATTTTACAAATAAACGATACGACACAATTCAAAAGAATTTAGACCTCTCAAAAGAAACTCTTAAATCAACTCTCGATCTAATTCAAAAATTGAATCCAAAACCCGGTGAAGGAAATATTGATTCCGAAGAAATGAATCAAATTACACCGGATTTTATAATAGAACCAGTTGATGATAACTATATAGTAACGTTAAACGATAGAAGTGTTCCTTCGGTTACAATAAGCAAATCCTATCTTGAAATGATTGACACGAACAAACGAAAAAGAAAAATATCATCGCGCGAAAAAGAAACACATAAATTTTTACGAGAAAAATTTGAATCTGCAAAATGGTTTATTGCCTCTCTTCGTCAACGAAGGCATACTTTGATGAACATTATGCGAGCCATTCTTGAAAAACAGTACGAGTTTTTTGAAAGCGGACCAAGATTTTTGAAACCAATGATCTATAAAGATATTGCTGATGAAATTGGAATGGATATTTCAACTATCAGCAGAGTTGTAAATGGAAAATATGTTCAAAGTCCGCAAGGTATTCACGAGTTAAAATATTTCTTCAGCGAGGGTCTATCAACAGATAGCGGCGACGAAATTTCTAACAAGCACATTAAAGAACTTATAAAAGAAATATGCGATCATGAGCCGAAAAGAAATCCATATAGTGATGATAAAATTGCCAGCATTCTTCAAGATAAAGGAATTCATATAGCAAGGCGCACTGTCGCAAAATACCGAGAATCGATGATGATTCCAGTAGCGCGTTTACGTAAACAATTATGATTTTTGTAAATGTTCTTTTAATAATACTTCTCTTCGCATTGTTTGCCCTTTCTCATACGTGGCTTGCATCAGCTAAATTAAAATCAGTTCTTGCAGAATCCATCGGTGAGAAAATCGCATTCTATCGGTTGTTCTATAATTTATCTTCTCTAATATTCTTTAGTTTTTTCTATATATTATCACCAAAGACCGATATTATTGTTTACGACTTACAGTTTCCTTTTGATATTATTACATTTGCACTCCAAGTTCTTTCTCTTGTTGGATTTTTCTGGGCATCTAAATCAATAAACTTAAATGAGTTTTTGGGAATTGCTCAGATAAAAAGATTAATTAATAAAGAATATGACCTGAGTGATTTAGATGAAAAACAAGAATTGAATATTTCCGGTGCATTCAAGTTTGTAAGGCATCCAATTTATTTCTTTTCGATTTTGTTTTTAGGATTAAGACCAACTATGACATTATTTTATTTAACAATGTTAATATGTATTGTAATTTATTTTTATGTTGGTTCAATATTCGAAGAGAGAAAACTTGT
>VGVY01000061.1 GCA_016873835.1 Ignavibacteria bacterium | reverse complement strand
CTTCCGGTGGTAAATGACCAGAACCTTTCGTTTAGAGATTGAACTGTTGGGTAATCAGAAAACTCATCATATTTCATATACTTGTAATAGTTTTCATGTTCAACTTCATGATTACCAGTAACAGTCATAAAAGGAATGTTTGGTGAAATTGGAGACATTGGCGCAAAGTATTGGTCAGTCCATTGTATGATTGTACTACCACTGACAACTAAATCACCAGAATGTAATACAAAGTTCACATGATTTTGAATATCGTTTCCATAAAGCTGCTGTATTTTTTTCTTAGCTTCTTTTATTACTTTTACTGCCCATGAAGTATCGCTGCTGTGTGTGTCACTTAACAATAGAAATCTGATCTTTCCAGTATAATTTTTTGTAGGTAAAGTTCTGAAAGAAAAGATTTGAGAAGAACCGCTTCCGCTAACAGCACGATAAAAATATTCTGTGTTCGGCTGCAAACCAGTAAGTTTTACAGAATGCCAGCGATATGCACCGTTAACAATTTCACTTGTACCAGTTGCTGATTGACCTAAGAAATCTGTAATTCCATATTCAACTTTAGTAGTTGTCGACATGGTATCGTGCCAACAAACATACATTGAATTTGAAGTTGGAGCTTGAAGGTAAGGAATTAATATTACTTGTCTTGTTGGCGGTATTCCAATATAATGACCAAAACCACCAAGTGTAGAAACTTCGGAGGCAGATAAAGCGTAATTCCAAATGGCAACTTCTGAACAACTAATTTCATTATCCTCACCATCTTCATCTGCAAAAAGTAAAACTACATTTTCAAGTGATAATCTTCCATCAATTGTTTGAATAGTGCCATTGTGTAAAAGTTGACCATCAAGATAATATTTGTACTGCGTTCCATTTTGAACTGATATTACTAATCGATACCATTCATTTGGTTTTATTGCAAATGAAGAGTATCCGGTTGCTTGAAGTCCAATATATCCGCCGGTGTTTATAAAGCAATCTCCGTCATTATTATTTTGAGGAGTTAATTGGAAGAAGCAATGCCATTGTTCAATTGAAGGAACTCTAAAATCAATTTGAATTGAAAATTCATTAACTTTCAATCCACCACCATTTGGCAGAATGCCGTGTGTCATTTTATAGTGACTTCCAACTCCAATACTTACAGCATTATTTCCAGTACTTGGTCCTGGAATAGCAGTGTGGGTTCCAACTAATTCTAAATTGTTACCGAGGTTTGGTTCGGCTACAAGAGGATTTGCCATATTATCAAATTTCCATCTGCCGACTAAAGCTTTTGTTTGAGTTCCACCTCCGCCAGTTATATCGTGTCCAAATCCTGAAAGCTGTGAGACTTCACTTTCTTCAAGAGATCTATTCCAGATTGCAATTTCTGCAATATCAATTTCTTCATCATCACCGTCATTATCAGCTAATAATAGGAGTGGATCTAAAAATGAAAATCTTCCATCAACAGATTGTTTAGTACCATTCAAAAGTAATTTCCCATCAAGATAATATTTATAATGCGTACTATTTTTAACAGTGATAATTAACCGGTACCATTCATTAGGAATTAGTTGATATGCACCGTATCCAGTTGCACCAACACCAATTTTTCCACTAGTATTAATGAAACATTCACCGTCATCATTATTTGCTGCAGTTGTTTGGAAAAAGGTTCGCCAGCTTGTTATATCTTTTAATTTGAAATCAAATTTCAAACTGTATTCATTTACTTTTGTTCCGCCTCCATTAGCGGAAAAACCAGTGTTAGCTTTGTAATAACTTCCTAAACCAACTCTTACGGCTTTGTTAGTTGCAGAAGGACCATTAACAGATTGATGAGTTCCAACTAACTCAAGGTCGCTGCCATAATAAGATTCTAATAAACTACTCGTATCATCAAATTTCCAAAGTGCTGTAGGTTGTAATGCTCCAGCGGGTAGCTGATGGTTGAAACCGCCGAGCGATTTTATTTGGACTGCGGAAAGTGCTTTATCCCAAATAGCAATTTCTGCGCAATCGATTTCATCATCATCACCATCATTATCACCAAAAAGTAAAACTATATTATCGAGTGAGAATCTACTGTCGACAGATTGAACTGTTCCATCATGCAAAAGTTGTCCATCTAAGTAATATTTATAATGTGTACCGTTCTTTACTGATATAACGAGCCGATACCATTCATTTGCGGTTATTGAATATGATGAATAACCAGTAGCACCCACACCAATTTTTCCGCTTGTATTAATAAAGCATTCTCCGTCATCATCATTATTTGGATTGGACTGGTAAAATGTTTTCCAAGAACTTGTATTTGATACTTTGAAATCAAATTGTATTGAAAAATTATTTACCCTAATTCCACCTCCATTTGGCGCGATGTTATGCTGCAATCTGTAATGGCTGCCGGTAGAGATTCTAATTGCACCATTTCCCGCGGCTGGACCAGCAATTGCAGAGTGAGTTCCAACTAATTGAAGGGTATTACCAATATCTGCTTTAGTAAGATTAGATGAATCGTCAAATTTCCAAAGTCCCGATCGAGTAGGAACTTGTGAAAGTGTTGGATGAACAATTAATACAGAAAGTAAAAAAGTAAAAATAATGCTTTTCATTACACCTCCTTTTCAATTTTTAAAATTTTTGTTAAGAAACAGATAAACTGTCAATCTTTGAGAAAATTAGATTTTCACTTTTGAATTAGCAATAGCACATTCGTGGTATTCGGACTTGAAAATATTATATAAGGTTTTCTTTAAAAGCTTTTGAAACAGCTCCGGTACAGGTATTTACATGCAATTTTGCGTATATATTTTTTAGGTGAGCATTTACAGTATGAAAACTCAAAAACATTTTATCTGCTATTTGTTGTTTTGTTAAACCATCAGCCAGAAAATGAAGAATTTCTTTTTCTCGGTCTGTAAGTCCGTAAATTTTTGTTTGCGGTTTTAGTTTTGTAAACATATCTAACACTTTATGTGCAATCTTCATATTCATAGGAGCACCGCCAGCTAAAACTTCGTGAATAGAATCTAAAATTTTTTCTGGCGGAGAATCTTTTAATAAATATCCTGAAGCTCCCTCACATAAAGCTTCAAAAACGTTGTCATTATCGTCATATACTGTTAATATTAGTATGTAGGTTGACGGATAGAGTATTTTAAACTTCTCTATACCGCGAATTCCACTCATTCCAGGCAAACCAATATCAAGAAGAATTACATCTGGTGTATCAACTTGATTATTATAATTAATGGCATCTTCACATGAAGAAAATAATTCCGAGCATTGCATATCGGATGTTCGATTGATCAATCCCTTTAAAGTTTTTCTATATCGAACATTATCCTCAACAAGCCAAATGTTAATTTGCTTTTTGATTTTTGAATGACTCACTTCTTTTTTCATCTTTCAAAAGAAATTTACGATTGTTGTAATACGAATTCTATAACATGTTCGTGTTATTTTTATTAATGATATTCCGAATTTATTTGAAGATATGTAATTCTACTTTAGTACCATTATTGATTAAACTTTCTATTAATAATTTACCTCCAATTTTTTCAGATCGAATTTTCATATTTCTCAGTCCATTATTTTGATGAACATTATTTGTATCGAAGCCAATTCCATTGTCATGAATAATTAGCGAGAAATTTTTTGCAGCGCCAGTTAATCGAATAATACAATTTGTAGCATCAGAATGACGAACAACATTTGTTAATGCTTCTTTAAATAAAAGGAAAATATTTCGTCTTTCTTCAAGATTAAAAAAATCCATTTTAATACCAGCAGTAGCTTCAAAGGTCCAATTTATATTAACCAGTAATTTTGCCGCTGTTTGTTTCATCTTGAATACCATTTCTTCGCCAAGATCATTTTTAGGGTTAATAAACCAAATTATGTCTCGTATTGCTTCTATAGTTTCAATTGCAGTTTTGCTGATATCAGAAGAAAGTTCGTATTCAGTTTTGTCTAATTTATTACTTTGAAGTAATGCTTGGCTATCAACACTGATACTGCTGAGATTGCTCCCAATTTCGTCATGTAGATCGCTCGCAATTCCAAATCTAATTTTTTCAATTTTCAAAAGTTGGTTAACTCTTAATTGATAACCGCCTACCATTACGACAATTATTATTGAAACTGCAATAATTCTAAACCACCAGGTATTCCACCAAGGCGGAAGAATTTCAATTTGGATAGTTGTCACTTCACCCCATATGTCATCAGCATTGCTTGCTTTTACTAAAAAGTAATAGGTACCATGTTTTATATCTGTATAGAAAGCAGTAGTTCTAGATCCGGCATGAACCCATTGCGGATCAATTCCTTCAAGCATATAAGCAAAATTATGTTTGTTTAATGGCATCAAATCGAGTGCGTTAAAATCTATTGAGAAAAAATTCTGATTATACTCTAATACAATTTTGCTGGTCGTTGGAAGTGAACGAGGTAATGTTGCTTCTTTATCAAATACACGAAACGATGTTAATCCTACGTGCGGTCCTTGACTTTCTATTTTAATTGAATCTGGATTGAATTTTATGATTCCATTTATTCCTCCGAAATACAAATCGCCAGATGAATTTTTAAAATAGGCATGCCAATTAAATTGATTATGAACAATTCCATCCGCTTCATCATAAATTCTAAATTTTTCTTTTATAGGATCAAATTTTGCCAAACCCTTAAGTGTGCTTATCCATAAAAATTTGTTTTTATCTTCAAGTATTCCAAACACAACGTCATTAGGTAATCCGTCTTGTGTTGTGTAATGAATAAACTTTCCAGAAGTTTTATCAAATTTATTCATTCCACTGTTATAAGTTCCAATCCAGATATTTCCATTTGAATCTTCAGTAATACAAGTTACTTTATTTCCGCTAATAGAGTTTGAATTTGAGTTTGGCATGTAGTGGAACAATTCTAATGAATTTGGATCGTACCGAAACAGCCCATCTAACCATGTTCCAATCCAAATATTTTTTTTGCGGTCTTCGTACAAGGAATTAACAGATATACGTTTGGGGAATTCAAGTAGTCCTTTTTTAATTACTGGTTTATAAAAGTTAAACTTTTCAGTTTTGCGATCCATTACTTGTAAACCATCATTTGTTCCAACAAGAAATTGTCCATTAGAAGTTTCCAATAATTGTTGAATCCAATTTGAGATTATTGAAAATGGATTGTTTGGATCTATTGAATAATATTTGAATTTTTTTGTCCTAGGATCAAATTTATTTAATCCAGCGTAACTTGTGCCAATCCACAATATCCCTTCATTATCTTCGTAAAGAGAGGTTACATCATCTGCATTGAGACTATTGGGATTTTTTAAATCCTGATTAAAATGTTCAATAGAATTTGTTATTAGATTTATTCTATTAAATCCATTTCCGCCATAACCAATCCAGAGAAGATTATTTTTCCCTTCTATTATACTACTAACAACTCTTCCAGCAAGACTATTGTTTCGTTTTGGTAAATATTTGAATTGGGTAAAGGGTTTTATCTTAGGTAATTTATTTAATCCATCTTCTGTTCCAATCCACAAGTTTTTTTGTCTGTCTTCATATATCCATCTTATTCTATTACATACTAATGAATATGGATCTTCAGGTTCATTCCCTAAGCGAATGAAATCTTTATTCTCTCTACTGTTCATTTCAATCAAATAAATACCACGATAATCATAAGTGCCAATCCACAAATCTCCCGAATGATTAATTAGAGTCTTTTTAATTGCTGTTGTTAAGGTAGATTTATTTTTCTTAGGAATGTAAGGATTATGCGTAAATTGTTTTGTGGCTGGATTTAATAGATCCAAGCCAGAATTTGTGCACACTAATAAGTTTGAATTATTGTCTTCCCCGATATCCCAAACAAAATTATCTGTAATCGAATTATACTTTGAATTATTTTCTAAATATTGCTCAAAGTCTCCATTTTCCGGATTGAGTTTAATTATTCCTCCACCCCAAGTTGAAGCCCACAAGTTATTTTGTTTATCATTAATCATTCCAGTTATGTTATCGAATGGAATTTTGAACGGAGGATTTGATCTGCTGTTATAAGTTTTTATTTCACCAGTTTGTGGATTAAAACATTTTATACCATTAGTTGTTGTTCCATACCATATATTACCTTTGTTGTCTTCAAAAATGCATTGAACAAATTCACTTTTCGATAGAGGATTAATTTTAATGAATCTTTCATAGATCGGATCATATTTACACAAATCAGAACCCCATGTTCCAACCCAGAGAATTCCATCCTTAGATTCCAATAACGACATAACATAATTTTCTGGCAAAGAATAAATATCGAGTGAATTGGTTTTGAATACTTTGAAACTTTGTCCATCGTATCGGTTCAATCCATCTTTTGTTGCTATCCATAAATAGCCCTCTTTCGTCTGAACAATACTATTAATAGAGTTGTTTGACAGCCCATCATTGATTGTAAATCGTTCGAGTTTAATTGAACTGAACTGTGCAGCAAGATTCACATAAAAAAATATTACGAAAACTAAACTACAGAATCTGGTCATTTTGACTAGTTCATATTATTGAGAGGATAAAGTATTAGTAAATTATTTATTATCACATAAAAAAATAGTATAGGTTAAAAAAAATATCATCACAATAATAATGTAATATAATCTATGCAATCAATCATTCCTTGATAACCCATCCCATTTTTTTGTAACTTTCCATTCATTTTTTATAGGATTCCGTAAAAATTATGAAATATCCCTTTCAAGAGATCGAAGCTAAATGGCAAAAATTTTGGGAAGAAAAACAAGTTTATAAAACTGATTTGACTAATACAGATAAAAAACATTACTGCCTTGTAATGTTTATTTATCCTTCCGGTGCAAAAATGCATATTGGTCATTGGTATAATTATGGACCAACTGATTCTTATGCACGATACAAAAAGTTGAAAGGATTCAATGTATTTGAACCGATGGGTTACGATGCATTTGGGCTTCCAGCAGAAAATTATGCAATTAAAACCGGAATCCATCCGCACGACAGCACAATGAAAAATATAAATGACATACGCGAAATGGTAAAACGAATGGGCGCAATGTATGATTGGGATGCTGAGTTGATGACTTGCGAACCGAAATATTACAAATGGAATCAATGGCTATTTTTGCAGCTTTATAAAAATGGATTAGCGTACAGAAAAAATGCTCCGGTTAATTGGTGTACTTCTTGTCATACAGTTTTAGCAAGAGAACAAGTATTGAATGATGGAACTTGTGAGAGATGTAATTCAACAGTAATTCAAAAAAATCTTACACAGTGGTTTTTCAAAATCACAGATTATGCAGAAGAACTTTTAGATGGTTTGAATAAAATCGATTGGCCGGAAAAAACCAAAACAATGCAGTTGAATTGGATTGGAAAAAGTCTCGGCGCTGAAGTTGATTTTAAAGTAAGCGGAACAGATGATCAGATAAAAGTTTTTACTACAAGACCTGATACACTATTCGGTGCAACATACATGGTTCTTGCACCAGAACATCCGCTTGTAGATAAACTGACAGCAAGTGAGCTCAAACAAAAAGTTGAGGAATACAAAGATTCAATTAAATTGATGACGGAAATTGACAGAACTTCAACTGTAAAAGAAAAAACTGGTGTGTTTACGGGCGCATATGCTATCAATCCAGTTACAAATAAAAATATTCCAATTTGGATTGCAGATTATGTTTTGATGACTTATGGAACTGGTGCAATAATGGCTGTTCCAGGTCAAGATGAACGTGATTGGGAGTTCGCAGAAAAATTTAATTTGCCAATAATCAGAACTGTTCAACCTCCAGAGGGATTTGAAGGAAAAGCATTTCTTGAAGATGGGCCAGCAATTAACAGTGATTTTTTGAACGGACTTTATGTTGATGATGCAAAGAAAAAAATTATTGAATGGCTAGAACATCAAGGAATTGGAAAACATACCATAAATTATCGTTTGCGCGATTGGTTAATTTCTCGTCAGCGTTATTGGGGAACTCCGATACCAATTATTCATTGTGATAGCTGCGGCGAAGTTCCAGTTCCAGAAGAACAACTTCCGGTTGTACTTCCATATCATGTAAACTTCAAACCGGATGGCGGTTCTCCGCTTGCAAGCAATGAAGAGTTCATGAATGTGAAATGCTCAAAGTGCGGTACTGATGCAAAAAGAGATGCAGATACAATGGATACATTTGTTGATTCATCTTGGTATTATTTACGGTATCTAAATCCTGATTATGAAGGGGGAATGTTTGATACAAAATTAGCAAACGCTTGGACGTCTGTTGATACTTATGTAGGCGGTGCCGAACATGCTGTAATGCATCTGTTGTATGCACGGTTCATTCATAAATTTTTACGCGATATTAAACTTGTTAATAGCGATGAACCATTTCAAAAATTGATACATCAAGGAACTATTACAAATCTTGGTGCGAAGATGTCGAAATCAAAAGGGAATGTTGTTGATCCAAATCAATTTATTCATGAATATGGTTCAGATGTTTTCAGAATGTACTTAATGTTCATGGGTCCCTATGATTTAGGCGGAGATTGGAGTGATAAAGGAATTGTTGGAGTTGACCGGTTTGTTCAAAGAACTTACTCGATGTTTGAAACAAATAAAGATCTTGCAAAAAAGAATAAAGCATTTGAAAAATATGATTTAGCTCAGCTTAACGATGTTGAAAAAGGAATCTATAGAAAAGTAAACTATACTCTGGATAAAATTAATGTTGAGTTAGAACATTTCAGATTTAATACTGCAGTTGCTGCTTTGATGGAATTATTAAACGAAATGAAAAATCTTAATGAGTGTAAACCAGAAATTCAACTTTATTCACTTGAACGATTTTCAATTATGTTAGCCCCATTAGCACCTCATCTTGCAGAAGAATGTTGGAGTTTGTTAGGAAAAGAAAAATCAATTTTTGAAAATCCAATTTGGTTTGAAATTGATCCGATTGCATTAACTCAAGATAGTATAACAATTGTTGTGCAGATAAATGGTAAGGTAAGAGCGAAAATTGATATGGCAGTGGATATACAAGAACCTGAAGTTAAAAGTTTGGTTTTTGCAGATGATAAGGTGAAATCATACACTGATGGTAAACAGATAGTAAAAGAAATATATGTTCCAAATAAAATTTATAATATTGTTGTTAGGTAAAATCTGCCGTAATCAGTTTTATCTAATAACACATAGATCGAACAGATTAAACGGATTAGAAAAGATAAAGCAACGAGGGTAAAAAAATGCTTGATGTTAAATTCATAAAAGAAAATCCTGATTTAGTTAAACAAGGATTATTAAATAAGAACGCTGCAAATGTTGTTGATGAAGTTTTAAAATTAGATGAAGAAAGACGCGCATTGATTCTGAAGTCAGACGAACTAAAAGCAAAACGAAATCAAGTATCCTCAGATATTCCAAAAATGAAAAAAGCTGGGCAAGATACTACTGTAGTATTTGCAGAGATGAAACGAGTTGGTGATGAAATTGCATTGCTCGATAATAATCTTCGAAAGATTGAAGAAGAATTAGAGGAAATGCTTCGTAACACACCTAACCTTGCGCACTCAACTGTTCCAGTTGGTAAGAGTGCAGATGAAAATGTTGAAGTACGTCAATGGCTTCCCGATGGATTCTCTTTCAAAAATGATTTTGAAGTTTTAGATCACATTGAACTCGGAAAGAAATTACAAATATTAGATTTTGAAAGAGGAACAAAAATTTCAGGCTCAGGCTTTCCGCTCTATACTGGTAAAGGTGCGACACTTGAGCGTGCTTTAATAAATTTTATGCTCGATTTTCATCTCAATCATCATGGATATTCAGAAATTTTACCGCCAGTATTAGTAAACAAAGAATCGATGAAAGGAACTGGTCAAATTCCAAAGATGGAAGAGGATATGTACTTGATAGAAAAAGATGGACTCTATCCAATTCCGACCTCTGAAGTTCCGATAACAAATATTCATCGAGATGAAGTTCTTTTAGAAAAAGAACTCCCGATAAAATATGTCGGCTATTCGCCTTGTTTTCGTCGTGAAGCCGGTTCCTATGGAAAAGAATCAAAAGGTTTTTTACGAGTTCATCAATTCAACAAAGTTGAGATGGTTAAATTTTCTCATCCAAAAAATTCTTATGATGAACTTGAATCAATGGTTGTTGATGCTGAAGATATATTAAAAGCAATGGGAATTCCATATAGAATCATTTTGTTATGTACTGGAGACTTAAGTTTTTCAGCAGCAAAATGCTACGATATTGAAACTTGGTCGCCAGCAGAAAATAAATGGCTTGAAGCATCATCATGCAGCAACTTTGAAAACTTTCAAGCAAGAAGAGCAAATATTCGTTACCGAAGAGAAGATGATAAAAAATTAGATTTTGTTCATACGCTAAATGGATCTGGTTTAGCTACAAGCCGATTAATGGTTTCGTTATTGGAAAATTATCAAACACCTGAAGGAAAAATTGTTGTTCCAAAAGTTTTGCAAAAGTATACTGGTTTTGAAATTATTGGTTAGGATAAAGTAATAGAGTTAAATTCTGAGGACTTCTTAATGTTATTTCGAATCCGACAATTTACGGATGAGAAATCTCAAAGAAATTTTCTCCCTTTGGTCGAAAAGACATTTATTTGCAGACATTTTCAATTTGAATTGGATTTGTTTATTGTTATGTATAGCTAAAGAAAGGTAGTTGTAAAATTGTTCGGAAGTCTTACTCATCTAAAAAAATATTTTCTTCGGTACAAAGGTAAACTTGGTCTTGGAGTTCTCTTTATCATCCTTTCGAACGTCGGGCAAGTTTATATTCCTATTCTTTTGAAAGATGGTGCGAATGCATTAAAAGAAAATGTAAACCTTGAGCTTGTTACTAAATATGCAATTTTAATTGTTGCTGCTACTTTAATATCTGGAGTGTTTCGTTATTTAATTAGGCAGACAATAATCGTTGTATCTCGCCATATTGAATATGACCTTAGACAAGATTTTTGGGCTCATATACAAAAACTCCCACTAAGATTCTTTCAGAACACTTCCACTGGAAATATTATGGCGCATGCAACGAATGATATAAATTCAGTGAGAATGTATGTTGGCCCAGCAGTGATGTATTCAATTGATAATGGTACTCTTTTTATTATGGTATTGTCGTTGATGCTAATCCTTAATGTAAAGCTGACATTATATACATTGATTCCGTTGCCATTTTTATCGCTTCTTGTTTATATAGTAATGAAAAAAGTACATGTGCGTTATACAAGAATTCAAGAAAAATTTTCAGATTTAACAACTCGTGCACAAGAAAATTTTTCTGGCATACGCGTTATAAAATCCTATGTTCGCGAAAATTATGAAATTGATCAGTTCACAAAATTGAGCGAAGAATATCTGAATAGAAAAATGAGTCTTGTAAAACTTCATGCTTCATTTCATCCAATATTTTTTCTAATAGCTGGACTTTCATCAATAATAGTAGTTCTTGTTGGTGGAAAAATGGTTATGGATAATGAATTGACAATAGGAGATATATTTGCCTTCATAGCATTTTTATCGATGTTGATCTGGCCAATGATTTCCTTTGGCTGGGTTGCAAACATGATTCAGCAAGCCGAATCAAGCATGAGGAGACTTTTAAAGTTCTTCAATGAACCATATGAAATTTCTAATTCTGAAAAGACGGATTCATCAATTACTGAGTTGAACGGTTCAATTGAATTTAAGAATGTTTCATTTAGGTATAATAATACAAGTCCGCTAGTTCTCAAAAATATAAATCTGAAAGTAAACCAAGGAGAAACCATTGCATTTATTGGTCATACTGGTGTAGGAAAAACTACTCTTATTAATTTAATTTCAAGAATGTATGACACAACTGAAGGAAGTGTTTTAATAGATGAGAAAAATGTTATGGAAATTCCGATTCATATATTAAGAACGAGTATAGGTTACGTTCCTCAAGAAAATTTTCTATTCTCAGATACTCTTGCAAATAATATAATATATGGACTGGCCGAACGAGATGAAAAAATTATTAATTCAGTTTCCGATATTTCACAACTCACAAAAGATGTTGAATCTTTTCCAAATGGTTTTGAAACTATTTTAGGCGAAAGAGGAATTACATTATCTGGTGGACAAAAACAACGTTCTTCATTAGCAAGAGCTTTGGCTATTGATCCTAAAATTTTAATTCTCGATGATTCGTTTTCTGCAGTTGACACACATACCGAAGAAGAAATATTAAGACAGTTAAAAGAATTTATGAAAAACAGAACAAGTATTATTATCAGTCATCGTATTTCAACAGTGAAAGATGCAGATAAAATATTTGTATTGGATAATGGAAAAATTGTTGAAGAAGGAACACACGAATTACTTGTTGCCAAAGGTGGAATTTATGCAGATCTCCATTACAAACAATTACTAGAAGAAGAAATTTCCGAAATGGATTAATAATGTCGCAAGAACATAAAGATGATGAAATATTAGGTAAAGCATACGATTCTAAGTTAATGAAGCGGTTGCTTCAATATGTAAAGCCTTACAAAAAGTATGTACTGCTTGCAATATTATTAAATATTCTTGTTGCAGCATTAGGTCCATTACGTCCATATCTTGGGAAAATTGCAGTAGATGATTATATCGCAAATAAAAACTATGAAGGTTTAATAATCATTTGCGCAATTTTGCTTGCCTCGCTAATGTTTCAAGCAGTTGTTCAGTATTTTCTTACTTATTATACCGAGTTCATGGGACAAAAAATTATTTATGATTTGCGCGTTCAAATTTTTTCTCATGTACAAAAACTTGCATTAAGGTATTTTGATAAAACACCAATCGGAAGAACTGTAACTCGCGTCACAAATGACGTAGAATCTCTAAATGAAATGTTCTCCTCGGGTATAGTGGCAGTTTTCAGCGATATTTTTGTGATCATATGGATTTTTATTTTCATGTTCTTAATGTCTTGGGATTTATCTCTAGTAACGTTATCAGTACTACCAGCACTTTTTTATGCAACATTTTTATTCAGAAGAAAAGTAAGAGAAGCCTATCGGGATGTTCGATATCACCTTGCAAGATTAAATTCTTATATGCAAGAGCATGTAACCGGTATGAATATTGTGCAAATATTTGCTAAAGAAAAAAAAGAATTGAAGAATTTTTCTGCTATAAATAATGACCATAGAAATGCAAATGTTCAATCAGTTTTTTATTACGCTGTGTTTTTCCCGTTTGTTGAATTGTTAAGCGCTGTTTCTGTCGGATTGATTATTTGGTATGGCGGCGGTGAAGTTATCCAGGGCACTTTAACTCTTGGGGTTTTATTTGCTTTCTTGCAATACACAGAAATGTTTTGGCGGCCAGTGCGCGACCTTTCGGAAAAATATAATATACTTCAAACGGCAATGGCTTCTTCGGAAAGAATATTTAAACTCCTTGATAATGATTCAATAATAAAAAATCCCTATAGCCCTCAATCAATTTCAGAAGTTAAAGGTGAAATAAAATTTAACAACGTATGGTTTGCATATAATCCAGGTGAATATGTTCTTAAAAATGTTTCATTTGAAATCAAACCCGGAGAGACTGTTGCTATTGTTGGCGCTACCGGAGCTGGTAAAACAAGTATTATAAATATATTAACTCGATTTTATGATATTGAAAAAGGAAGTATAACTCTCGATGGTATTGATATTCGTGAATTAGATAAAAGGGAACTGCGTAAGTATATTTCTATCGTGCTTCAAGATGTTTTTCTTTTTTCTGGAACGATAAAATCCAATATTAGTCTTGGTTCTTTTACTATTACCGAAGAAAGAATTATTGACTCTGCTACTATTGTTGGGGCAGATAAATTTATTTCTCAGCTTCCAAATAAATATGATGAGGAAGTTAAAGAAAAAGGAGCTACACTTTCTGTTGGGCAGAAGCAGTTAATTTCTTTTGCACGGGCGCTTGCTTATAATCCTCAAATATTAATTTTGGATGAAGCTACTTCGAGTGTTGATACCGAAACAGAAATATTAATTCAAAAAGCAATTGAAAAATTATTGGAAGCCAGAACTTCAATTGTAATTGCGCATAGACTTTCAACAATTCAAAATGCTGATAAAATATTAGTAATGCATAAAGGCGAACTAAAAGAAACCGGTACCCATCAAGAACTTTTGGCTAAGCGAGGAATTTATTTTAAATTGTATCAATTGCAATACAAAGA
>VGVY01000060.1 GCA_016873835.1 Ignavibacteria bacterium | reverse complement strand
AAATCTTGGATTCTATTTGTGTAATCTTTAAAACCTTTTCAGCTTGTTTGGTTAATGGAATATTCCCTATAGTTAAAGTTCCTCCAGAAGTTCTAACGGTATCTTCAATTGCCTTTTTCAGCTTAACCAGATCAACATCAAGATTACGAAGGATTTTAACAGCAACACCTTGACCTTCGCGAATTATGCCAAGTAGCAGATGCTCCGTTCCAATGTAATCATGGCCTAGTCTTAGTGCCTCTTCGCGACTTAACCTAATAACTTCTTGAACTCGTTCAGAAAAATTTCCTTCCATTTTTTCCCCTTTATAAACTAAAATCTAAACAATAAAAAACGCTAAACAGTTTCTTAAATATAAAGATTGACCCTCCTCTTATCAAGGTCGTTTTAATCACATTATCCTTCAAAATTGTAAAAATCTCACTTAATTGATATTTTAGATAAGTTAATTAAATAGATGGAGTAAAAATGGAAGCTTTAACTGGATTTTCAGTGTTAATCATAATTGTAGCAGTTATATTTTTGTTCATTCTTCTCTATTACGTTCCAATTGGACTTTTTATAACTGCCTACTTCTCAGGCGTAAAAGTTAAGATCTTCAGAGATTTAATTGGTATGCGACTTAGAAAAGTCTCGCCTATTGTAATTATTAGGAACCTCATCTCAGCAACAAAAGCCGGATTAGAATTAAACATTTCATTATTAGAAGCACATTACCTTGCCGGCGGAAATGTAACAAACGTTGTGAATGCATTAATCTCTGCAAATAAAGCAAATTTAGATTTAGGCTTTGCTAAAGCTGCAGCAATTGACCTTGCCGGCCGTGATGTTTTAGAAGCTGTAAAGATGTCTGTTAATCCAAAGGTAATTGAGACTCCATTAGTATCTGCTGTTGCTAAGGATGGAATTCAGCTTAAAGCAATGGCTAGAATTACGGTGCGAACAAATCTTGAACGATTAGTCGGCGGCGCCGGAGAAGCAACAATTTTAGCAAGAGTTGGTGAAGGAATTGTCTCTACAATAGGTTCCAGTACAACTCATAAAGAAGTTTTAGAAAATCCGGATAGTATTTCAAAAGTTGTGTTATCCAAAGGATTGGATGCCGGAACTGCATTTGAAATTCTTTCAATCGATATTGCCGATGTTGATGTTGGAACAAACATTGGCGCTATTTTACAAGCTGATCAAGCAGAAGCAGACCTCAAAGTAGCGCGGGCAAAAGCAGAAGAAAGACGCGCCGCCGCAGTAGCATCAGAACAAGAAATGAATGCTGAAGTTGCAAAAATGCGTGCAAAGGTTGTTGAAGCTGAAGCTGAAATTCCAAAAGCAATTGCTGAAGCTTTTAGATCTGGAAACCTTGGCGTAATGGATTATTACAATCTCAGAAATATTCAAGCCGATACCGATATGAGAAACACAATTGCCAAACCGGATGATAAAAAAGATAAAGAGAACAACTAATGGACAATATATTTGAACTGATTATTTTTTTCTTTGTCATTTACAGCATTCTATCTTCTCTTTTTGGAAAGAAGAAAAAGAAACCACAGACAGAGCAGAGAAAAAAACCAGTACAATATCGTTCAAAACCTGAACCTCAACAGAGAACCCAAACTTCGCAGCAATCTAATAAAGATATTTTGGAAGAGCTGTTTGGTTTTAAAATTCCACAACCGGAATCTGAACCTCAATCCTCTCGAAGTGAAAAATATAATGAGAATTTAGAATATTCTTCTTGGGATCCGGAAAAAGAATTTGAGAAAAAAGTTAAACAACGCGAATCAATTGAATATAGGAACATCGAGAAAGATATTCCTGATATTAATTATGATAAAGTTGCATCTTTAGAAAAGAAACAGATTGTTAAAACAAAAAGCAGTGTTCAGGCATACGAAGCGATTAAAAGTACAAATAAAAGAGCTGCTGGATTAAGAAAGAAATTAAATAATCCGGAATCGTTTAGAGATTTATTTATTATTTCAGAAATAATAAACAAACCAAAAGCATTGAGAAGTAGATGATAGCGTTAATGTCACACTTGCTTTATTGTAGTGTGACATGATTTTGTCAGTCTGAGCCAGTCGAAGACTGATGAATGAATTATTTTTATATTCGAATCCTTGTTGCACTTTGATAAACTCTATGCGACTTTATACATAACAAACTCTGCAATGGAATCAACAACGTATTTTATCTGCTCTTCAGAAAGTTCGGGATATATTGGCAAAGCTAATGTGTGCTCAGCTGCTTTATTTGAATGAGTATAATCATCATCACTACAATTTAAATACGCAAAGCATTCTTGCCGGTGAAAAGGAACCGGATAATAAACTTCGCAGCCGATCTCCTTGGATTTCAAAAAGTCCCAAAGTTCATTTCTCTTTTCAACTCTTATTACAAATTGATTGTAGATGTGATAATTTCTAAAACCTAAATCTTTATAAACAGCCTTTGGCAAAAGAACTTTATTTTTATCATTCCATTCTAATTGTCCTTCTTTCTCAGATAGACCAGACCTCACAAAATATTTTGCGTATAAAGCTGCATTTCTTCTTCGAGCTTCAGACCATGAATCTAAATACGGTAATTTAACTCGAAGTACTGCAGCTTGAAGTGTATCCAGCCTAAAATTCCCGCCAATGGCTTTGTGATAATATTTCGGCTTCATTCCATGCACGCGCATAATTCGTAGTTTATGCTCTAATTCTGAATCGTTTGTAGTAACAATTCCGCCATCACCAAAACCGCCAAGATTTTTACTCGGGAAAAATGAAAAACATCCTATATGCCCAATCGTGCCGACGAATCTTCCATCTTTGTATTGTGTTCCGATTGCTTGAGCTGCATCTTCAATTACGTACAGATTATTTTTTTTCGCAATTTCCATAATTCGATCCATATCTGCACTTTGCCCGTAAAGATGAACCGGAATGATTGCTTTCGTTTTTGAATTGATTTTCTTTTCCATCCGATCAACATCCATATTAAATGTAACCGGGTCAATATCAGTAAAAACCGGAATAGCATTTAGTCTTGCTACAACACCAGCAGTTGCAAAAAAGGAATATGTTGGAACAATTACTTCGTCGCCAGGTTTTATATCGATTGCCATTAAAGCCAAAAGAAGCGCGTCTGTTCCTGATGAAACACCGATTGAATATTTGCATTTGAGGTATGTGCAAATTTCTTCTTCTAGTTTTGCTATATCCGGACCCATTATAAAATACTGCGAATCAATTACTCTTTGAACTGCGTCATCAATCTCTTTTTTAATAGAATTATACTGTCCTTTCAAATCGAGCAATGGTACTTTCATTAAATGTTTCTCCTATTATCGAATTATTTGTGATGCAAAATTATGAAAAATTCTGATGGCGACATATTACTTTCACGCTCCGATGGACTCAGCATGACAAGTACATCCTTCGCTGTCATTCCGAACTCGGTTCGGAATCTGATAATACAATCAAAATGCTGAATTAAATTCAGCATGACATATAGTTATTATTTTATTGTATTCCAATCAACCATTCATTAGATTGCTTTTGAGTACTGCGTTTTTTTACATAAATAATAGGAGAACTAAAATGAGTTTCATGAGCTTTTTTATTCTTCTTGTAATTAGTGTTGTAGTTTCGGCAGTTCTGCATTTCGGATATAAGTACTACGTTCGTCCAGGATACAATTCTTTTATCTCCAAAGTAATTTTCGGATGGTTTGGCGCTTATTGGGGGTCTCAATGGTTCGGAAATTGGTTTGAGGGATTCAATTACGAAGGTGTTTATTATTTACCGGCTATTCTCGGCTCCTTTGCCCTCTTGATTGTTCTTGTTGATGTTGTTAAATCTGTTAAATCACAATAAATTATTTTTTAACTTGGCGCAGTACTCAAACTAATTTTCGGAAAAACTTATCATTGTTTCAGTTTTAGTAAGAAAAAGAAATTCATCCATATATTTGGTATTTTACTCTAAGGATTAATAAAACTAATAGATATGATAACAAATCATTTAATTATAAATGGCGATTCTCGCCGAATGACTGAATTGAATGACGAATCAGTTCATTTAATAATAACATCGCCACCATATTGGCAATTAAAAGACTACGGTTCGAAAAATCAGTTGGGGTTTAATGATAGTTATGAAAGCTACATAAATAATCTGAACCTTGTATGGAATGAGTCTTATAGAGTTTTACATAAAGGTTGTCGCCTTTGCATCAATATTGGAGATCAATTCGCGCGCGCTGTTTATTATGGAAGATATAAAGTAATTCCTATTAGAACTGAAATAATAAAATTCTGTGAATCTCAAGGATTCGATTATATGGGTGCAATTATTTGGCAAAAAGTAACTACTTCTAATACCACTGGAGGAGCAACTATTATGGGTTCATTTCCTTATCCTCGCAATGGTATTTTGAAAATTGATTATGAATTTATTCTTTTATTTAAAAAACCTGGAGCCCCACCAAAGCCAGATAAAGAATTTAAAAAACAATCAGCGATGACAAAAGATGAATGGAATTCATATTTCCAAGGTCATTGGAATTTTAGTGGTGCAAGACAAGATAATCATTTAGCTATGTTCCCCGAAGAATTACCTAAAAGATTAATAAAAATGTTTTCTTTTGTTGGAGATACAGTCCTTGATCCATTCCTTGGAAGTGGGACTACCTCACTTGCTGCAAAAAATCTTAACAGAAATTCTATTGGTTATGAAATTAGTTCCGAATATATCCCAATTATTAAGGATAAACTCTCTATCAACGAAAAGAACTTTTTTGATAAAAATAAATACAATATTCTTTCACAAAAAAAACATAGTTTTGATTACACCAAAGAAATAGAAAAGCTTCCATATATTTTTAAAGACCCACATAATTTTGATAAGAAGGTTGATCCAAGAAAATTGCAATTCGGTTCAAAGCTCGACAAAAACAATAGCAAACGCGAAGAATATTTTTCGGTAAAGGAAGTTATTAGCCCAGAATTAATTAAGTTGAATAACAATCTAATTATCAGATTAATTGGTGTTAAGGAAAAGATAGAAGTTAATGGAGAGGCTAAAGACTATTTAATTTCCAAAACTAAAGGTCAAAAGATATTCTTGAAATATGATGAACAAAAATATGATAATAAGAACAGATTGCTTTGCTATATGTATTTGCAGAATAAAACTTTTATTAATGCGCATCTTATAAAAAAAGGATTTGCTGAACCTGATTTATCTTTTAACTTCAAATACAGAGAAAAATTTTCAACACTTACTAGTAATAATGTCAAATAAATATTGGCTTGGTCAAGAAAAAAAATTTATAAAGCAATTTCAAATGTTGAAGTTCCCAATAATGTATTAGACAAAGTAGATTTTGTCATAATTAGAGTTAAAAAGGATATTGAGAAAATATCTGATGGTGGTGGATGCTACTGGATTTGGACAGATAAACCTGTTTTACATTCCTTACATACTAATTTATCTCCAAAAGCTTTTAAAGGTGTGCAGATTATCTACAATGGAATTGCAAAGGATAACGTTAAAAAGCGAATCCAACATCATATATTCGGACACGAAAAAGCCAGATGGTCTGGTATAAGTATGGATATTTATAAAAAAAATCATCAAAGAGTCCTCGTAAAAAAGCATGTTCTCCAAAAGGAAAGGTTCTGTACTTTTGTAAAACACCGATTAGGGATAAAAGACTATTAATGAAATTGTATCTTTCTGCAGAAGAAAAATCGTTCATTAAGAGTAAAAAGTATAAGACATTCTATTTACGGAACGGAATAAATTTTCAAGATACAAAACATATGCACTATACTTTCAAAGTATATTTTATAACTGGCCTAACGAGCCTTTATCTTGAACATATTGAAAATGAATGGCGAAGGAACGGACTACCAATACTTTGTTCTTACAAAACTTGACGGTAATCATGGCGAAAGAATGGATCTTAAATAGTGTAATGAATCGTTTCCAACTTAACTTCAAAAGAAATGTTGGACCAACTTCTGAATCAATTCGAAAATGTTCCCCAAAATCCATTGAAGATTGGGAAGAATATTATTTTCAAAATGTAAAATCCAAAGAACATATTATTGAATTAGGAAAAAAACTTTATATTAAAATTACGGAAGTCGTGCAAGCAGAACTCGATGATATAAGCGAACAAGATTGTATCGATTATATAATTAACCTTGTTATAAATAGAACTTTTGATGGATACATGACCGAAATAGAAACAATATATGGTCAACTTGAAAAAATACTTAATATAAAAATTGAACCCGCTCCAGATGATTGGGATAGATTATTCAATGTTGATTTTTTTATCAAGCTCAATGAAAAATATATTGGACTTCAAATAAAACCGGTAAATGAATGTATTCAATTACCGGGAATTTACAAGGAACGAGCAATTCAACTAGAAACCCACATAAAATTCACTGAAGTATTTGGAGGAAAAGTATTTTATATTTTCTCAACAAAAATAGGTGGTAAGAAAGAAATCGTTAATAAAGAAATTATCGACGAAATCATAATTGAAATTGAAAGATTGAAAAAACTTTAATTTGCCTTAAAAAATAATTACAGATATATCACTTTCTCACCTCATAAAGTATCGCAACACAAGTAACATAGTTTTCAGAATGGCTCATAGAGATTTTTAATTCTTTGCCATGGTTAAGATAGTCTTTAAGCGAGCCGTAAAACTTTACTTTTGGCAGTCCATTCACTTCGTTGTAGATTTCAACATCTTGCCAGCTATACGCTTCAGTAGTATCGTTAGAAAGAGCTTTATAGATTGCTTCTTTTGCGGCAAAGCGAGCTGCAAGGTGCTGGTATTTGTTTGTTTTCTTTAATGAATAAGCAAGTTCAGTTTTAGTATAGATTTTTTCTAAAAACCGATCGCCAAATTGATCAACACTTTTTTTAATCCGTTCAATTTCAATTATGTCAATGCCAACGCCAAGTACCATTTAAAAACCCATTGCTTTTCCGGTACCTCTTGGATCAGAAGCGCCGTAAAATAATTTGTTTGATTGATCGATTGAAATTCCTTCCATAAGCCCTAACCTTCTCGGCTTGCCAAATTTATGACCTTTTTGCGAAAGATTCTTTATCACATCATCCGATAAACCAAAAGGTTCATAATAAACTTCATCCGGCAGCCATTGATGATGAATCCTCGGAACAAAAACTGCATCTTCAATATCCATTCCAAATTCAGCAACATTTAGAATTGTCTGCATAACTTGAGTGATAATAGTTGCTCCGCCGGGTGTTCCGATAATCATTATAGGTTTATCATCTTGCAAAATAATTGTGGGAGTCATTGAACTTAGCATTCTTTTTTGCGGTTCGATAGAATTAGCATAACTGCCAAGTAATCCATATTGATTCGGTTCACCGGGTTTAGAACTGAAATCATCCATTTCATTGTTGAGCAGAAAACCAAGACCATCAACAACTATCTTGTTTCCGTAGCTGCTGTTCAATGTGTAGGTTAGGCTTACTGCATTTCCAAATTTATCTGCAACAGAAAAATGAGTTGTCTCTTCACTCTCTTTTTTTAATAAAATGTTTGATGAAATTTCTTTTGAAGGAACAGCATTCTCATTGATTGAGTTGAAAATTTCTTTTGCGTAATCTTTAGAAATAAGTTTATCAACTGGCACATTTACAAAATCTGAATCACCTAAATGTTCTGCTCTATCTGCATAAACATATTTACATGTCTCGATTATTTTATGAAGATAATTGCTGCTGTTCCAATCGTTTTTGGTGAAGTTAAAGTTCTCTAAGACATTTAGTGCTTGCACTAAACAAATTCCGCCAGAAGAAGGCGGACCCATCGAAATAATTTTGTAACCTTTATACGAACCAATAATTGGTTCTCTTTCGATTACTTTATATGAAGAAAAATCCTCAAGTGAAAATATTCCGCCATGCCTATCAGATTCTTCAACAATTTTTGAAGCAATACTTCCATTGTAAAAATCATCTGCTCCGTTGTCTCTTATTAATTTGAGAGTATTAGCTAAATCGGTTTGAATGAATAATCTACCCTCAGTTAATTCTTTCCCGTTTTCAGTAAATATTTTTTTTGACGCTTCGTATTTATTAAAATCTTTGTTTGATGTGTTGATTGATTTTGAAGAGTGGTAATCAAGCAGAAATCCATTTTCAGCTAAATCAATTGCCGGCTGAATTACTTCTGCAAGTGTCATCGTGCCATACTTTTGAAGTGCGTAACATAAACCAGCAACAGTTCCCGGCACTCCAGAAGACTGCCACCCATTTTGACTTAATTCCGGCACAAAATTTCCCAAACTATCTAAAAACATTTTTGAATGTGATTTAAGAGGAGCTTTTTCTCTAAAGTCTAATGTTGTTGCATTCTTATTTTTATCATAGAGCACTAAAAAACCGCCGCCGCCAATATTTCCAGCCGCCGGATAAGTTACAGCAAGAGCAAACCCGACTGCAACAGCAGCATCAACAGCATTGCCTCCCATTTTCAAAATGTTTACACCAACCTTAGTTGCATATTTTTCAGCAGAAACAACCATTCCATGTTTTGCTCTTATTGGATTTCTTGCAAATAAAAGGTTTGCGGATAAACAAAGAAATAAAATTAAATGGAATCTGGATTTAGAAGAGGTCAATAGAAGCATCTACTTTAATACCTTCTTTTTGTAATTGTTCTAACAAAAGATTAGCTAAATTTTTTAACTGTTGTATTGTTGTTTTCAAATCATTCAAAAGGTCTGGGTCATTAATAATCTTACCTAAATTATTTTCCCCTTGATTGATGTTATCAATAAACAGATCGACTTTGTCAATCAGTACTTTAGAATGATCCATGGTCTGTTTTAGCGAAATGATTGTTTGTGCAATTGAATCTTTATTTGTAGTGATAAATTCATTTAAATTATCTGCAAGTTTATTCCCGGAAACTAAAAGCTGATTGATCTCTTTTTTATTATCATTAATTAATTTATTCAGGTTATTTGTAAGAGTTACAATATTATTGAGAACATTGCGCATATCGGAATTGAATTTTTCGTCTGTCAAAGTCTTGTTAAGACTTTCCAAAGTTATTTTCACGTCTTTAATTACATCAACCAGATCAATTTCAACTGTACCGAATGCAGCCATAGCAGTAGAAATATCTCCAAGAAATTTTCCTTTTGCTATTAAAGAATAATTCATTTCAATTGCGGAACTTCCAGGTTCAACTTCAATTCTTTTTCCTCCCATTAAATCCAGCATCATTATATAAAATTTGGCATCTTCTTTTAGTTCAACATCTCCATCCAATATGAGTAAAACATTAACCAAATTTCCCTGAATTTTTATTTCATCTACAAAACCTTTTCTTACCCCGTTAATTGTTACTGGATCATTAAGTTCGAGTCCGGCAACAGAATTAAATTCAACTAAAAGTTCTTTACGCGAAGAATTGACTGATAGATTTTTAGCCCAGCCAAATACCCATAGAATAAGAATTATACCTAATAAAACAGTAATCCCAACTCTAATTTCTGTTTTTCTCTGATCTTTCATATTTTTTTACCATGTTTTTTAGTGCTGTCATGTCTAGTGAATCGATAATGCCGTCGTGAATAAAATATTTTGTTTGATCCATTAAATCTTGAAATTGTTTGAATGTAGTCTCCTCATTATGTTTTTTAAATTCTTTTATTTGCTTCGTTAGAAATATTTTTAGTGAATCCTGATATACTGATTTTTCTAACTCATTAATTTTATGATCTATTTCTTCTAAAGCCAACTCCATAATTTTACTTTTACCGTAATTTTCTATCTCTTTCCAATATTTTTTGTACAAATATAAACCAGCTGCTATAATAATTGTAAATAATGTTATGGAAGTAAAGAAACATCCTTTTTTCATTAGTAATTAATCTTTTAGCTTTTCAACCACCACTTTATTGATTCTTTTATTTACTACTTCCTTTACAGTAAATTTATAATTATTGAAAGTAAATTGAAATCCTACAGTTGGAATTAAGCCAGCATGATTATAAATAAAACCTCCAACTGTATCGTAATCGTCTTTTTCAGATGAAAAATCTTGTTCAAGAAGATCATTCAATTCGCTGATTGCAGTTTTTCCGAGTACAATAAAATTTGTATCATTTACTTTAGTTATTTCTTTTTCTCCTTTGTCATATTCGTCACGTATATCACCTACAATTTCTTCAAGAATATCTTCGAGTGAAATTAAACCGGCAGTTCCGCCATATTCATCAACAACAATTCCAAGATGCATTTTTTTCTCTTGGAATTCACGAAGCAAATCATTTATAAGCTTTGTACCAGGAACGTAAATTGCATCGCGTGCAATTTTTCTTAGCTGCATAGTTTTTCTTATCTCCGGATTGCTTAGATATGGAAGCATATCCTTTGCATATACAATTCCTAAAATGTTATCCAAGTTATTTTCGTACAGAGGAATTCTGCTGTGTCCGGTTTCTGTAATAATTTTCATTAAAGCATCATAATCAGTACTAGTTGATACAGCAACAATATCAACACGAGGAGTCATTACTTCTCTTGCTGTAACATGTTTGAAATCAACAATACTCTGTATTATCTCATGTTCGCCTTCTTCAAACGTTCCCTTTTCAGCTCCTAAGTCTACTAATTCAGAAAACTCAGTGCTATGCAAAGCTGTTTTTGCTTTATCACTTTTAATATTAGCAGTAATCAATTTTAATAATTCAGTCAACAACTTTGAAATTGGAGTAAAAATAACGCTCAGCCAATAAAGTGGAATTGCAACCATTTTTGAAAACTGTGCTGGATATTTATTTGCCCAGAGTTTTGGAGTAACTTCACCAAAAAAAAGAATTACAATAGTGAGTAAAATAATTTGAATAAATAAAGCAACTTCTTTTGAGATGCCAATGGAACTTGAAAGATCTAATGCTATTAAAACTGCAATAATTGATGCTGCCGTATTAACAACAGTATTGCCAAGAAGAATAGTAACCAAAAGTTTGCGTGGATTATCAAGAAGCACTTGAATATAGCCACCAACAATTTTATGATTCTTTTTCAGATCTCGAATTTGTTTTTTATCTAAAGAAAACAAAGCAACTTCTGAGCCCGAAAAAAAAGCAGAAAAAAAGAGGCAAATAAAAAGAGTCAATAACCGAAGTAACTCACCAATATCCAATTATAAATTATGCCTTATCTTATTGGAAATTCCTAGAATGGTAAATCATCAACTTCTTCAGTTGACGAATTTGATGAATCAGAATCATATTCTTTATCACCACCTCCGCCTTCTCTGGCTTCAAGAGGAATCAATTTCTCAGAAATAACTTCAGAGACGTATCTTTTAACACCTTCTTTATCAGTATAATCTCTCTTAGAAATACGTCCTTCAACATAAAACTTCTTCCCCTTTTTTAGTGCATCTTTGTAAAAATCTGGAAGCGCATATGAAACAACATTATGCCAAGTTGTTTCATTAACCCAATTACCATCTTTTCCTTTATAGCCTCTTGAAGTTGCGATTGAAAAAGTAGTAACTGAAGTATTGTTAGTTGTGAATCGGGTTTCAGCATCATTGCCAAGATTTCCGATTAACATTAATTTGTTTAATGAAAAAGCCACGTTATCACCCTTTATTGTTGATTTTTGTTTACTATAAATTTGTAATTATTAATTGAAATTGCAACAAAAAATGAAGAATCTTTTCATCTTCAACGGAATATTGACCATTTACTTCACTTCTGTGACTATAAATGCATCTTTAAATGTGGGAATTTGCCATAGTTGATTCCGCAATTTCTCTGCTTCTTCTTTAGTTTGCAGTGGAGGAAGTTTTACAACAAATAGTCCTATTGCATCATTAAATGATACGAGCATCATAAAGTGAAGCTTGGATTGATTTTCATTAACATATGCTTCGGCTCTTTCTTTGGAAGTAAATGCTCCAAGTTGAAGAGCATAAGTAATCCTAGGCTTTTGTTCGATAATTTCTTTTTCTTTTATTGTTTGAATTGAATCAGATTTTTTGGGAACATCTTGTAGTATTTTAATTTTTGTAGTATCTACATTTTCAACGTCATCAAAAATGTAAATTTCGGGTTCACTTTCTTTTTTAACCGATTCCTCAGTAGAACTGCATCCAATTAGAAAAGTTGAAAATGCAATAATAAAAAGTAAACTTATTTTTCGCATATGCTAACTCAATTTATTAACCATAAATAAAAAATCCCGTCACTTTATTCAAGCAGACGGGATTCAATTGTATTACCAAGCAAATTATAAGCAGAATCCTAAATTAAATCCAAACAGATTTGTTGAGTTTTCATACTTACCATTAAACGGAAGTGCAGAATCTTTTACTTCATTTGTAAATGAAATGTACTGGTAAGCAGCATCAAATCTTACACTTGGTGTAACTTGGAAGCCAAGACCCAATGTAAATTCATGTCTGTCAGAACCAGGTAAAGTTGGGTCCATATATTTTGTTGGAATTGGGGAACCGTCGAATACATAACCGGCACGGAATGCCCATTGATCCATTCTATATTCACCACCAACTTTAATTCCTATTGAATTTTCCCAATTCTTTGGAGATTTTAAATCTGCCCAAGCAGCAGAATTCTTTTCGAAATCAACTGCAAGTTCTTTATAACTATCCCAACCGACGTACATGAAATCAGCATTGAAAGTTAAATCTTTAGTTGCATTGAAGGAAACACCAGCTCGGAGATCGGAAGGCATTGTTAAACTGGCTTTTCCTTTACCTTGAGGAAATAAGTCAGAATGCCCTACTGGAAATCCAGTTGGTTTTGCTGGCAAATTTTTAAATGTTAAATCGCCATTGAAGTCAATTTTTGCTGAATGTCTGTATGAAACTCCAAAGGAAACATCTTCTGAAGCTTTGAATAAAAGACCTACAACAAATGTATATGCGGCATCGCCGTCACCTTCTAAATTAATTCCAACATTTGCGGCAGCTGGTAAATTAACACCAGGGGCTAGTGGAATTGCTGGAAAATCTGCAGCTTGACTGAATAAAACATCTGACATTATGTATGAAAAACCAGCTCCAATTGAAAATTTATCACTTAGTTGATAAGAAACAGTTGGAGTAATGTAGAATGTACGTAATTCTGTTTTTACTCCTAATCTTTTTCCTATCCAAGTTGCCGGCCATTCTGTTCCAAGGCCATATGGATTATTCACGCCAACACCAAATGCAAAGCCATTACCCATTCCATAGGCTGCATAAAAGTTAATTGGAGTAAAAGTTCTTTCAACTGAGGTAGTTTTTGTAGTTAGCGGAGTTGGTCCGGTAAAATCTAAAGTTGGCATAATAAGAGTAGTACCAGCAAGAATATTCAACCCTTTTACATTTGATAAACCAGCTGGATTAAAGTAAATGGCTGATGCATCTGAAGCCATACCAACAAATGCACTTCCCATTCCCATCGCTCTGGCATTTTGAACACCAGTTTGGAATCCTCCAGCGTAAATGCCTGAAGTGAATACTAATACTGCTAATATAACTAGTGATACTTTCTTCACACAACCTCCTCTTTTTTGTGAAATTTCGGTGAAAAATATAGTTATTTGTTTTTAAAAAGCAAACAAGAATTTTACTCAATTGTTAAAATAGTTGAACCCTTCTCAACCGAGTCGCCTTCTTTAAAATACACGTTAGAAATTGTACCTGAGATAGTAGACTTCATTTCATTCTCCATTTTCATCGCTTCGAGTATTAACAATGGTGCACCAACTGTAACTTTATCTCCAGACTTTTTAATTATCTTCAATATCAAACCCGGCATTGGAGCTTTAAATTCAACTCGTTTTACCGACTTACTTTTTTGTGCAGTTAATTCGGCTAACTCATCTTGTAATTTGGTTTTTACTGTTGAGTTGTAAATTAATCCTTCAATATGAATTGTATAGTTTCCGTTTTGCAATTTTGTATATACAGCATGATAGAGTTTTTCATTAAGTTTTAGCAATACTGAATGTTCGCCTAATTTTGTGATTGATGCAGCTTTTTCTTCTCCATTAATATTAATAATTCCATTATCGTTGGTTTGAATGGAATACTTTTTGTCATTATTAACCAAAATCCTAAAGTCATTCATGGTTTTGATCTAACCATTGGTTATTTATTGAAACTTTGTTTTTATAATTTACATTGTGATCAAAATCTTTAATCAATGCTGAGATAATTGCTGCAATTTCTGAATAATCATCAGTTAAATCTTTTTTCCATTTATCAGGCAGCAATGGAATAAAATCTTGATCTAGAAAATTTATATCAAATGAACCATCAACGAACTTCTTATTATTTAATATCCAAT
>VGVY01000059.1 GCA_016873835.1 Ignavibacteria bacterium | reverse complement strand
TTTATTAATACCATCTTCTTCATTTTAGAAAAATTACCAGCTACTAGTTTATAAAAATAAATTCCGCTTGATAATTCCGAATTCGCAATTCTCCATTCGCAATTATAAGTGCCCGGGGTTTTGTATTCATCAACAAGCGTTGCCACTTCTCTTCCTAAGACGTCATAAACTTTTAAGGTCACATTTATTCCATTATTTCGAGGAGAGGAAGACGACGAGAAATCTTGAATGTTCCTCGTTCCACTCGGAATGATATACTCAATAGTAGTTGTTGGATTAAAGGGATTGGGATAGTTTTGATGGAGACTGTAATTAGTCGGAAAATTTTTGGACTGTCCAGCCGAGGTTGAAACTTCAAATGAAAAATCAGCATAAACCGGAAGATGGTCTGATGCAAAATGAAGCGCATCAGCAATCTCTTTACTTACCGCAGTATTTGAACCAAAGTTTATTGATAGGTTATAATGGCTTCCGTCATTTCCATAAGCAGTATAAGTTCCGTCTATAAACTGAATTCCCCCGAGATCTTTTACAGCCTGAGAGATCATAATGAAATCAAATCGATCATCTAAACCGCCGCTAGCGCCTCCGCCAAAAGAATTTTCTCTTGTGGACTGAGTATGAATTGACGCGAAGGCTGAATTATTATAAACACCAACAACATTAATTGGATCGATAAAATAATTTTTTGTAGTTGTTTCAATTAATTTGCCGTATGCCGGTTCGAATGTGTTGTAAATGTTGAAATCGCCCACAATAATAAAGTTGGCTTTATCAGATAATTTTTCAGTATGCTCTCTAAGTTTTATTACTTCTTTTAATCTCCTTTGTTCGTTTGTTGTTCCAGAACTTGCTTTTAAATGCGCAGAGAAAATTATTAATGTGTCTTTCGAAAATTTGTGTACGAGTTTAAATTCAGAAATATCTCTTTCGGAAGTCCCTGGATCAGCCGGAATGATAATCGGAAAGTTTGAAATAAAATTAAACAGAGAGTCCTTATAGAAGATAGCATTATTAGATTCAAAAGTAACTTGATTAGGAATAAATGCTCCAGCTTTGTATTTTGAGGATAAAACAGAACTTAAAAATTGTGCAACGGAGGCTTCGGTTTTAATTTCCTGAACAACCAGAAGGTCCGGATTTACAGAACTAATAACTTTCTTAAAATAATCGTTTCTAGTATCCGGAGTAAAATCAGTATAGTTTAATAGATTATAAGACATTACTCTTGCTTTGTGTTGAGAGAAAAGCGAAATTGATGATATAATTAATATAGATATGAAGAGAAATCTTTTCATTTGTTCCCTTGGCGATTGTTAACATTTAAAGATAGTCAAAACTAATAATAAATCAGATTAGTTATAATAAAGATTTAAAGCTATAATTTTTTGTCGCTCTCAACAGTTATGGTCTTAATATGAAATCGATATTTATCATTTTTATTCTACTCATCTTTGTGTCTTGCAAAGAAAAACTTCCAATAATTGATTCATTTAAAGATTCGCATTACCGACTTGTTAATCAAAACCGAGAAGCAAAAATTTTTCCTTCAGTTGTTAAAGGGAAAGTTGTTGTTGTTGGTTTTATTTTTACTAACTGTCCGGATATTTGTCCCCTTACAACTAACAATATGAGATTAATACAAGACCAACTTAAGAAGGAACAGATTAATGAAAGAGTTGAATTTGTTTCTATTAGTTTTGATCCGCAAAATGATTCTCCAGATGTTCTAAAAAAATTTGCTGAAATTCGAAACTTAGACTTAACTAATTGGAATTTTTATACTGGGAAGAAAGAAACTATCGATTCACTTCTTTTGTTGTCAAGAGTGATGGCGGTTCCAACCGATTCAACAATTTACAATGATGGAAAGAAAACATATTATTTTACTCACACGGATAGAATTCAATTGGCAGATGCTGAAGGGCAAATAAGGAAAAACTATCCCGGCAGCAAAATCAACATAGAAGAAATTATTAACGATATAAAAACTATTATTAAGGAGTGATATGAATATCCGAAAAATATTAATCATGATTTTTGTTTTTGGGGTGATTTTTATTTCAGATAGAAACGATTACTATGCACAGCCACGAACGCAACCTGATTCGGTTGTTATAGAAAAAGGGTTCCCGGTACTTTTAAAATCTGATATGCTTTTTCAAGTTTACGGCAGCATAGGAACTTTTACCGCAGAGAAAAGAGCTGAAGAGATTAGCGGAAAACTGGAAATACTGTCAAAAGATGATGAGCTTGTTTATGATTCAATTAAAATTTTCCAGCATATATTACTTGGTGAAAAGTTATAATGGCTGTCGTTGGCGCAGACGCTCAATCGGTTAATAAAAGCTCTGAACAACTAGCTGAGGATATTCGAATTATACTCGTTAAAAAGCTTACACAAAACAGAATAGAATACAGCCAAAAATCATTAATAGAGAATGGTCTATTAACGCTGTTGTTTATCACACTGTTGGTTTTGTTCTTCTGGATTACTACAAAAGTATTTCCTTGGCTTAATGAGAAGCTTTCGCTTTCAGAAGGCAAAATAATTAAAACAATTTCTTTAAAGGGAAAGGAATTAATTAAATCATCTTCACAAATCGCTATTCTCAGAGTATTGCTGCAAGGATTGCGGCTAGCCATTTCGCTTTTTGCAATCTACCAATTTATTGTCGCTCTGTTGAAACGGTGGCCTTATACTGACTGGCTGGCAATTTCTTTTTCTAACTTTTATAAGGTTGGAGACCGTGTTCAGCTTGGTGGAAATGTTGGAGATGTAATTGATATTGGGATTCTAAGAACAACTTTGATGGAATGCCGTCAATAGATTGATGCCGATCAATACACTGGAAGAATTATTCGTATCGTGAACAGTTATGTTTTTAAAGATCCGGTTCTCAATTACTCAGTAGACTTTCCCTTTTTGTGGGATGAAATTAAAATTTCCGTCCGGTACGGAAGCAATATTGAACTAGCAAGAAATATTTTTATTAACTCAGGAAAAGAATATGTGGGCGATTATGTATTCCTTGCGCAAAAACATTGGGGCTAAATGATTGATAAATATAGAATTGAAGAAGCAAGCGTAGAGCCGATGTCATTTATTGTTGCTATTGATAAGTGGATTGAATTTTCATTACGCTATGTTGTTGATTATAAACTTAGACGTTCAACAAAAGACAAGATTTTTATTAAAATATTGCAAGAAGTAGACAAGACAAAAGGAAAAGTACAGCTTGCCTCTGCTACGTTTGAATTGGTTGCAGCGCCGTCATTAAATGTCAAAATTAAAAAGTAAAAAGTATATAGAGAGAAAAATGAAAATTGTACTCAAGTTTATTTTTGCGATTGTATTTTTATTTTCAATTAACATCTATTCTCAAACTGTCTCTGCAAATGCTACCAGACCGTCTGTATCTGATAATGCATTTTTAACTGCATACGGATATACCGAAGTAGAATTTGGTTTGAGCACTCAAAAAAATTTTTGGTCACTTCCTTTGTTTGTTAAATTTTCTGCAATCAAAAATGGCGAGTTTGGTTTTTTAATGAACGGACTTTTTAATAACATGACCATTAGAAATACACCAGAAACAAAACTTGGCGATCCCGGAATTCAATTCAAATATCAGTTTGTTAATAATTCCTCCGTTGCTTTTTCAGCGGTTGGGAGATTGGATTTTATGTCTAGCAATACGAAATTAACTATATATGCAGTGCCAAGCATATTAACAAAATCAGGACAAATTGATTTAACCGTTGGATTCTCAAGCGTCAATAGCGCTAACTCTATTTTTTATGCAGCAGCTTTTTCTCCAAAAGTTGATTTGCCGTTTTGTATTTATGTAGAGCTTTTCGGAGAAAGTTGGGATGGATATAAACCATTTTATTTTGATGCCGGCATTTCTTATCCAGTCTCCTCGGATTTTATTTTAGACGTAGCACTTGTGCGCGGCCTAAATGATGATGCGGCAGACTGGCAATTTCAAATAGGATTTACAAAAACATTATTGAAATTAATCGATTGAGAAAAAGATGATTAAAAAAAAGATTTTTGTTTTTTTTGCTCTGGTAAACATTATTTGTTTTGCACAAATGACCAACCACCAATCACAAATAACAATAAAAGAAGCTTGGCTTCGTCCAGCTGCTGTAGGTTCAAATACCGCATTCTTTTTTGAAGTAGTTAATAATTCTGAAAAACCAGATACTTTGTTTAAAGCAGAATCACTTCTATCAGAATTAGTTGAAGTTCATGAAACATACTCCAAAGGGAACGATATGATGGGTATGAGACGAGTTGATTTTGTAGAAATTCCTTCCAACGGCAGTGTCAAGTTTAAACCACGCGATCTTCATATAATGTTATTAAGACTAAAAACAGACCTGAAAATTGGCGATAGCGGAAAGATTAAATTGTTTTTTAAAAGAAACGGAATAAAAGAAATAACGGGAATCGTGAGAGACATGCCCTCAATGATGAAATCAAAATGAATTATAGGATCATTAATTTAAAACAAAAAACCCGTCAGCCGACGGGTTTCTTGTTTCATAAATATAATTTCAAAATTATTTTATGACTTTAACTTCAGCTGCTTGAAGCCCTTTTGGACCTTGAGTTATAGTGAATTCAACTTTTTCATTCTCTTGAAGTGTTTTGTATCCATCACCAACAATAGCTTGAAAATGTACGAATACATCTTCGCCGTTTTCTTGTTGAATGAATCCATAACCTTTTGAACTATTGAACCATTTTACAGATCCAGTTTTGCGCTCTGACATTACAGATGCTCCTTTTTTTGTTATTAATTTATTGTTTACGACAGAGCTTTAATTTGGCGAGGCTTCGAAGTTACTTCTACGTCTACAACTACAACTAAAGTTACTGCCATTACGGATGTAAAGTTATAAAGTTTAATACTGAATTCCTAATTTTTTTACTACCGGCTCTTAACCTGACATGGAGGGCTTATTTCTTATTATAAATCGGTTATTCTCCCATTATAGTAACTACTATCTTTCTTGAGCCGCCCTTATTTCTATGCTCGCAAAGATAGATTCCTTGCCAGGTTCCAAGATTTAATTTGCCGTTTGTGATAGGAATTGAAACCGAGCTGCCAAGAATTGAAGATTTGATATGAGATGTCATATCATCTGCGCCTTCAAAAGTATGCTGAAAAAATCTTGCATCAGATTCTGAAACAGCTTTGTTGAAATAAGTTTCCATATCTGTGCGAACGGTAGGATCAGCATTTTCATTAATTGTTAATGATGCAGAAGTGTGTTTTATAAAGACGTGTGCAATACCTTTTTTGATTTCGGTGATTTCAGGTATCTGAGAAAATATTTCGGATGTTATCAGGTGAAAACCACGTTCTTTTGGTTTAAGAATGATTTCTTTTTGAATCATTATAAGTACTTCAATTAATTACATTGCTAACTTAATATATGTTTGGGCAATTTTAAAACACTCAATATCTGGGAATGTTATTTTTACTTTGACTTAAAAACAAACATATTTTATGTTATATCAAAAATTTATAATAAACTTCTATAAAAATGATAATTCGAACTGCTGTTTTAACTTTTTACCTACTCTCATTCCCTTTTGAAATAAATCTACATGCTCAAGTAGAAACAGATTTAATGAATCAAATTCCTAAAGAAATTAACGGTTGGATTTCCGATAATGATGATAGAATATTTAATGAAGAGACTTTATTCGATTACATTGATGGAGGAGCAGAGTTATTTATTAGTTTCGGATTTTCTAAAGCTGTGAACAGAACTTATTATAGAAACAATCAGCCTGATATTATAGTTGATGTATTTTATATGAACAGCTCTTCGAATGCGTTTGGCGCGTTCTCACATTCTGTTGGTAAAATTGGAAATGATTTCGGAATGCAATCGCAAACGGCAGAAGGTGCTATTTTGTTTTGGAAAGGAAAATTCTACATTTCTATTTTAGCATATCCCGAGACAAACGAATCTAAAAAAGCGATTGAGCAAATAGCACAAAAAATTTCTGACGCTATTATTGATAACGGAGAATTCCCTTTAGTTATTTCAAAGCTGCCAAAAGATAATTTGGTTAATGAAAGCATAAGATATTTTCGTCATTATGTTTGGCTTAATTCTCATGGTTTTATTTCGAACGAAAATATTTTAAATATTTCACAAGAAACCGAATGTGTTATTGCACAATATTCTAAAGGAAGCAGCGATGCAAATCTTCTTTTAATAGAATACAAGACAAGCGAAGAAGCGGAGCTAGCAATTGAAAAGTTTATAAACGGTTATGATAAAAGACTTGCTGCCAAAAATATTATTGAGAGAAATGATAATTTGTGGGTGGGTATTCAAAAACTTGGTAGGTATTTTGTTGGCGTTTTTAATTGCTCAAGCGAAAAATTTGCAAACGAACTTTTTTCATTAGCGAGACAAATAAATAATAAAATTGAGTAGAGATATGAAAAGCAGAGAAATAACTCGAAGAGAATTTATCAAAACCAGCGCGCTTACAACAGCAAGCACTGCGCTTTTTATGAATTCTCCGGAAAAATTGTTTGCACAAACCAAGCCTAAAAGCAGAGTGGTTTTAATTAGAGATGAAAATGCAGTACTGCCAAGTGGAAAAACAAATTCAGAAGTAATTCATAAAATGATTGACGAAGCGGTTAAGATTCTATTTGAAACGAAAGATCCTCAATCAGCGTGGAAAAAAATCATTAAACCGGAAGATGTTGTTGGTATAAAAACTAATGTGTGGAATTATTTGCGAACTCCGCTTGAGCTTGAATCTGCAATTAAAAAAAGACTTATGGAAGTTGGTGTTAAAGAAGAAAACATAGGCATTAATGACCGTGGTGTTCTTAGAGATCCAATATTTCAGAAAGCAACCACTTTGATTAATGCACGTCCGATGCGAACTCATCATTGGTCTGGAGTTGGAAGCCTTGTCAAAAATTATATAATGTTTGTTCCAAATCCATCTGATTATCACGATGATTCATGTGCAGACCTTGCAGTCATATGGAAACTCCCGATTGTTAAAGGCAAAACGCGGTTGAATATTCTTGTGATGTTAACTCCCTTATTTCACAGTGTTGGTCCGCATGGATTCAGTCCTGAATATGTTTGGCAATACAAAGGATTGATTGTTGGAATTGATCCGGTTGCTTGTGATGCAGTTGGGTTGAAAATTATTGAAGCGAAAAGGAAAGAGTTTTTTGGTGAAGATAAACCGCTTAGTCCTCCGGCAAAACATATCCAGCTATCAGATTTACGCCATAAGCTGGGCAATGCCGATATGAAAAACATCGAATTGATTTTTAGCGGATTTGCTGAGGGAAGATTAATATAAAATAAAAAGTCATGGTGAGCTGGTTGAACCACGACACCAACTAAAATTAATTTAGACTTCGACTCACACTACTTCCGTCATGTTGCTCGGTCTGACATAAAATTGTCATTTACTAGTTTATCCGTTAAAGACGTTTGTGACAAAACATTACAAAACACAACTGTCATTTCGAAGGAGTCCTGAATTTTGGACGACTGAGAAATCTTTCTTCTGGATATCTCGTCCGTCGGACTCGACATGGCAATATTGTAATAATTATTTTGTAATCTCTTTAATCCAAGCACCAATTATTTGCAATACTTTTGGAGAAAAAGTTTCTTCAATTTCACCATACTCTCTTGGGGCGCCAGTATCAGATGTTTGGAATAAATGGTTTAACTCCGGCAGTTCAACAATTTTATAATTTTTATTACCGGCACTTTTGAGAGCCTCTTCAATTAAGCCCAAATTTTCTTTTGGCGGTACTTGCAAATCTTTTTCACCATTCAATGCCAAAACTGGAATTTGTAAGTTTTCTAAATAGGGTTTTGGATCAAATTTAAGGAAAAATCTAAACCACGGACTCAATAAAGTTCTTGCAGTTGTCTCAAAAGCGGCTTTACTGTATTCGGGTTTGCTTTTTTCTTCTTCAGGCAAAAGCGAAACTCTTGCTTCAAAAAGTTTTTCTAACTCTTTGAATGCAGTTATGCTGTCAGAAGAGTTTACGACTATTTCATAAGCAGTTTTATTTTGCTTAACCACCTCTGCTAGTTTTTCTTTTGGAGTTCCTTCAGCATTTAAAATTAATTCAGTTTGCAATACCAACAAATCACTCCCCTTCATTCCCGGCCCGGCAAGTAAAACGATAAATGCAATATCATTAGAAGAAGAAGCTGCTATTGGAGCAATTAGCCCACCCTCGCTGTGCCCGATTATTCCAATTTTAGTTTTATCAATTTCTTTTCTCAACGAAAGAAATTCTACAGCCGACACAGCATCAGTCGTAAAATCAATTGATGTCGCTGATACAAAATTCCCTTTTGATTTTCCAAAACCGCGGTCATCAAAACGCAAAACCGCTATTCCATTTTTAGTTAAGTAATCAGCAATGACAAAAAATGGTTTATGTTTGAAAATTGTTTCGTCTCTATCTTGTGCGCCCGAACCGGTTACCATTACAACAGCTGGAAATTTTCCATCTCCTTTGGGATATGTGAGCGTTCCAGCTAATTCAATGTTTGCGGTTTTATTTGGAAACGTAACTTCTTCTTCGTTATATGGGAACGGACCCTTTGGTGTTTGCGGCCTTTTGGGCGGCTCTGTTAACTTTTCAACCTTTTTCAAACATAATGGAAGCGAAAGCGGTCCTTGCTGCCAGGTGCCGTCGCATACCAGGCTATCTGTTTTAATTTTGCCATAGTATTTTCCAAGAACTGATGCGACTTCAAATTTTATGCTATCAACCGTAATTTCAATTTTACTAACGGGAATATTTTCAGCAGTCTGATCGGGGCTATCTAAAAATGCCCCGAGCGAGCCATCTTCATTGTTAAAAGTTTTTAAAACTAATCGGAGCGAAACTCCGCTCACATTTAATTTGCCTTCCCAATAGCTTGTAAAATCTTTTTTTTCTTGCTGTGCATAAAGCACTGTACCAAGAATAAGTGATATTAAAAATAAAAAAGTTATTTTTTTCATAGCCAAAACTCATTAATTATTGTTTGTTGTATCATTTGAATTATTTAGCGGTGGCGAGCCATTATCTTTCATACGTGCTGCTTTGCGTAATGCATCTTTTAATAAAAATTCTATTTGTGCATTAATACTTCTCATATCATCCGCCGCCCACTTCTCTAAAGCGGTATAAATTGTTTCGTCAATTCTCAAAAGAAATTTTTTCTTCTCTGCCATAGCTCTTCTTAACTTGCTGCTGCTCTTTGCTTCCTTTGTAATGCGATAAACCAAATTAAAATTAACAACCATGGATGTGTATCTAATAGCTCAGAGCGATTCTCGATTTTAATTATCATTTTTTCTTTAAAGGAAATCTTATTATTAAATGTTGTTAATATTGTGCCGGCTTGGTTTTTTAATTGATATGTTCCCTTCCAGATATTGGATTCTATCTTCAATTTTTGTCCACGCGGCAATTCAATTGTTCCACTAGATTTAAATTTATCTTTAACATATTTTGCAAATGGAAGCTCTCTTCCTTTCAAACGAATTGAATACCCGGCGCGCCAAATACTCTCCTTATATATTTCCCAATTTCCTATAGAAGTTTCAATCAAAACACTGTTTCCAAAAAATCCAGCCACATTAATTTTCATTAACTGCTCTTCGCCAAAATTTAATTCGTATTCTCGTTTTAAAAATTTTGGCTGAGTTAATATTAATTCTTGACCAATATATTCCGATAAATTTTTCATGCTTATTGATACAAAGTTCCGGTATTAATAACTGGCTGTGCTTGAACTTCTGAAACAAGAGCAACCATTAAATTATTTACCATCGTTGCTTTCTTCTCCTCATCAAGAATTACAATTTTCTGTTCGCTCAAAGCTTTCAGAGCCATTTCAACCATTCCCACAGCACCTTCTACAATTTTTTGACGCGCAGCAACAACAGCTTGTGCTTGTTGTCTTCGCAGCATTGCTTGTGCAATTTCCGGTGCATATGCTAGGTGACTAATTCTTGATTCTAAAATTTCTAATCCGGCAATATCTAATCTTGTTTGAACTTGCTTTTGTAATTCCTCTGCAATTTCTTGAGGATTGCTTCTAAGAGTGAATGATTCATCATCAGATGTTGAATCATATGCATATGCCGTTGCAAGCTGGCGAATTGCAGTCTCGCTTTGAATTGCAACAAACTCTTCATAGTTCTGAACATCAAAAATTGCGCGTGCGGAATCAACTACTCGCCAAACAATCACAGCAGCAATCTCAATCGGATTGCCATGAAGATCATTCACTTTTATTTTTTCGCTGTTGAAGTTGTGAATACGAAGAGAAACTTTTTTCTTATCAGTAAATGGGTTAACCCAAAAAAATCCGGACTCTCTAATTGTTCCGATATATGTTCCAAAGAGTATAAGAACACGCGAATCATTTGGTTGAATAACTGTAAATCCTCCAAACGATAAAAAGATAAACAACATAAGTGGAATGAAATACCATAGGATTGAAATTTTATCAATAGTTATTCCGTAGTAAAGCAAGTAAACATCTAATGCGATTAACGCGATTATAACAAAGAGCATTAAAAAGCCATTTAATTTGTGTGCTTTTTTTTCGGTTATTGCTTCCATTTTAGAACTCCAATTAATTGCTATCGTAATGATATCATATTGATAGCTTAAAGTCAAGAGAAATTTTTGAAATTCCTTAAAATGAGTGAAAAATGAGGGGGTTTTATTAAATTCTCAAATAATAGAATAGCTATACTCTAAAATAATGGTGGATTCTTCTGGCCAATGAATTGTAAGTGTGGAGTTCTCTTTTCGAATTTAACTGAGCGAATAATTGGAACAGCAAGCTTAATTGGGTTATCTAGTTCGGGGTAATAAATTACAACACAAGACGGAAATGGTGCAGATTGTTTTTCATTTCCAAAACTTAACCTACCAGCAACAAACCAAATTTCACTTGATTTCATTACCCATTCATGCCACCATTTTGTATCTGTTCTTGAAGGGATTAAACATACAACTAGCGCTCCATGAGTACTTTCATCCGACGCTTTTTTAATCCAACGAGAAATACTTCTTCCATAAGGAGGATTCATCCAGCATCTGAATGGGCTCCATTCTTGTTTTAAACCATTGATTTCTTTATCAAAATAAATTGCACACTTGGAATTTTCTGAAGTTGCACAAACATCAACTTGAAAACGAAATTCATTATTCAGAATGTCAAAAACATATTGTGGAGTTTCCCATTCCTCCGATCTGCTTGAGAATAAACCAGAATTGATTTTTGGTTTATTAAAAGTATCCTTTATAAGTCTTTCAGATTTAATTTGTGTCACTTCGAAACTTATATATTAGATTCAATCAAGTTGAGTTCAACTGTTTTAGTATGAAGTTCTGCTAAAATATCATAAGCTAAAAATTTTACTCTGTGAGAGATTGATTTAAATGCGGTCATGGAAATAATCGAAAGAAATTGTTTCTCTTTTAATTTATCGGCAACAATTCTAAAGTCAACATTAAAATCTTGCAATTCAACAAACTTTAAGATAGAATTTTTAAAATCTGTTGAGTGTTCTATTTCAAAAAAAGCGTGTGGCATTTTTCTTTCGTTAAACCAAGTTACGTCTATACTTTTTGCTCTATCTATAATATGGTTATATGTAAATGGATAAAATTTTCGAACGGTCGCTATATTTCCTAATGGAATTTCAAGAAATCTTTTATTCTTATCTTGTGACGGCACGCTTGTATCAAAATTTTTTAACTTTCCAATTTCTAGTAGTAATCCTTGATAGTAAGCGTGATTGAATTCGGAATCGGCTGATTTTTTTTCTTCTTTAATATCAAAAAGATTTAGCACTTCATTTTTGTACGCTTTTAACGCCCAAAGTCCAGGTTTAATTTTAAAAAAGAATCTTTCATTTTGTACAATTCTTCTAATTGATGCAAAAGGTGTTTTAGTTCCCCATGCCACCGATTCAATTTTAAAAACTTCACGATATAAATTACCTAATGTTGAATATCCACCTTTTTGTTTCATTACTTCGATTACTGCTTCATATTGTTTCATGGCGTTCTCTCCAGTTAGAAAAGGTTCAATTGGAATTATTTTCAAACTTAATTCTCGTGACTATATATCATAAAAAGTATTAATTACACTGAAGTATAATTGATCTTTTTATTATGATCAATCTTTTATTATGGAGTTATAATTAATTTTTTGACTTCTCTGATTATGATGATTTACAAATCATAGTGTGCTTTCAAGAGAATTGACTATTTATAAATTTATATCTATTCAACAAAATCTTTTTTACATTTGCAGTTAATAGAACCAATTTAAGTGAGAGCAAAATGGGTTACATTGAATGGACAACGGAATTAAGGTTTGTTGTAGCGCTGGTACTCGGTTTTCTTGTTGGGCTTGAGCGTGAAAGCAGCAAACGAGAACAAAAAAAAGTTGTTCTCGGCGGAATAAGAACTTATCCAATCATAAGCATGCTCGGTTTCGGCAGCGCATGGCTTCATCAAGTTGGAGTTTCTGCAATTCTTCCCATTGCGTTAATCAGTATTACTACACTTACGGCTATTTCATACTTTGCGAAAATTCAAACCGAGAAGTATGGATTCACAAGTGAAATAAGTGCAATACTTACTTTCATTATAGGCGCGTTAGCACTTCTTGTTGATGTTTGGGCGGCAATGGCACTTGGTGTAATTAATACTATGTTGCTATCAGAAAAAGCTTTGCTTGAAGATTATGTTGATAAACTTGATAGAGTTGAATTTCTAGCAGTGCTTAAATTCTTATTAGTTACAATGATAATTTTACCCATTCTACCCAATGTTGAATACACACAATTCAAAATAAATCCATCTAAAGTTTGGTTGATTGTAATTATTGTTTCAACAGTTGGATTTGTTGGTTATTACTTATCTAAAAAGCTGGGAAAGAAAGTCGGTTTCTGGGTTTCGGGCTTTGTGAGCGGAATTGTTTCGAGCACTGCAGTTTCAATTGCATACGGAAGAATGGCAAAAAATAATGAACAGATTTCTATCAACGCACTTCAAGGAACAATAGCAGCATCAAGCGTAATGTATTTAAGAATACTTGTATTGATTTTTATAATTAATCCGTCGATTGTATTATCGGTAACATGGCAGCTTCTTTTGTTGAGTGCTGTGGGTTTTGGTTTGTCGCTGCTTAAATTCAAGATAAAAAAATCTAAAGTGAAGCTTGCCGAAGAACAAGAAAAACTTCAGAACCCATTTGAAATTAGACCGGCGGTTTTGTTTGCAATTTTATTTGTTGTTTTAATTGTTGCAACCGGATTAGTTAAACAATATTTCGGCGATTCGGGAATTTTAACTTTATCAGCAATTGTCGGTGTTGTTGATATTGATCCTTTTATACTTTCTTTAATCAACTCATCAACTATTGAAATCAAATTAATTGCCTCTTCAATTCTATTGGCAATGTTAAGCAACACAATAATGAAGGGAATTTATTTTGGGTATCTGGCTACTACTGTAAGAAAAGAAGCGTTTCTGCGTTTTGGAATATTAACATTAGCACATATTCCGATTATCATTATTACATTATTGATCTAATTGAAAAATGATTAGGGAAGAATTCGCAAAAGTTTTAGCGCCATAATAAAAATTGCAGCAACAAGAATAGTTTTAATAAACCGATCTCCTTTTTTTACTGACACTTTAGTTGCCCACCAGCCGCCAGCGGCATTTCCCAGACCAAGACTTACACCCCAAAACCAATTTACATTTCCTGACAAAATAAAAACTAAAAGCGCTGGAATTGTTAGTATCAGAACTACAAATACCTTGTGCATATTTACATAGATTAAACCGAACTTCATTGCTTTGTTTAGAATCGCCATTAAGATAAATCCAATTCCAACTTGAATAAAACCGCCATAGAACCCGGTTATTAAAAATGCTATGAATAAAGGAAGCGTAATCTTTTTATCCTCAGAGTCATCTTGAATTTTTGATTTTTTAGATGGGAATAGAATCGTAATTATTAAACCAATCATTACAATTCCTAAAATAGATTGAAAGAGATCGTCATCAATTTTTATTGCAATCAATGCGCCAATTATTGCTCCGGGTAGAGTTATTAAAGAGAGTTTAATGCTCAGCTTAAACTGTTCATACTTCTCTTGCTTGAAAGCATAAACAGAACTTACACTTTGCATGATAATTGCAATTCTATTAGTTCCGTTTGCAGTTGCAGAATCAAGTCCCAAAAATATCAACGTCGGCAATGTAAGCGAAGAGCCGCCGCCGGCGTTCACATTTATAATTGCAGCAATGGCGCCAACAACAAATAGAAGCAAAGAGTAAAATATTTCAGTCAATGAGCAACCAAGATAAATTTGGTTTGCAATCTAATCGATTTGTAATTCAAAAAAAATAATTTCTGTCAAGGAATAGTCCTTGCCAACTATGAAAATTTGGATTGCATCCTAAGTGTTTTGTGAGCGAAAAAAACAATTGCTGTCAAGAACCGGTTCTTGA
>VGVY01000058.1 GCA_016873835.1 Ignavibacteria bacterium | reverse complement strand
CAAAAATTTCACCTTTTCTAAATTAAATGCTACAAAAAGGCGAACAAAAATAGCAATAATCCTAAATCTATACAAGCAAACTAAATTTTTTCTATACCGAAACTAACTCCAACAGCACAAGCTGAAAGAACAGCTTGATCATTAGTTCTAATTAATTTTTGTTTAGAGATAGCATCAACAATTTTTACACTTTTTATTTCAGTTCCTTTTAATGCCACCATTTTACCGTATTGACCTTTGATTGCAAGTTTAATTGCATTTGTACCAAATTTAGTTGATAGAATTCGATCATAAGGAGTAGGGCTGCCGCCTCTTTGCAAGTGACCAAGCACAGTAAATCTTGTTTCTAAACCAGTATTATGTGTTATTTTCTTAGCAACAAATTCTCCAATTCCCCCTAATTGAATGGGGTCAGTCCGCTTTTTATCTCTTGCTTTTGTTATCATTTTTCCATCTATCGGTTTAGCTCCTTCTGCGACACAAACAATGCTGAATCGTTTTCCCATCATATGTCTCATTGAGACTTTATCATAAATAACATCCCATTCAAATGGAATTTCAGGGATAAGAATAATATCCGCACCGCCAGCAAGTCCACCATTTAAAGCTATCCACCCGGCATAACGACCCATCACTTCAATAACCATAACACGATGATGTGACGAAGCTGTAGTATGAAGTCTATCTAATGCTTCTGAAACAACAAACACAGCGGAATCATGCCCAAAAGTCTGATCTGTAGCATAAAGATCGTTATCAATAGTTTTTGGCACACCAATAAATTTAATCCCCATTTGAGATAGTCTGTTTGCGATATACATAGTACCATCACCACCTATAGCAATCAAAACATCCAAATTCCAAGCGTTATAATTTTTTAAGGCATCATTCGATCGATCAACTATTTTGAGCTTGCCGTTTTGTTCTTCTGGCCAGTGAAACGGATCGCCTTTGTTTGATGAGCCCAAAATTGTTCCGCCAGTTGCTAAAATGCCTGATACATCTTTGTTGTAAAGTTCTTGCGCTTTGCCCTCTACTAAACCTTCAAAACCGTCAAGAATTCCAAAAACTTTAAGACCGTGATCTAACGCTGGTTTTGTTACTCCCCTAATAACCGCATTTAGTCCCGGACAATCACCTCCGCCAGTTAAAATTCCGATTCTCCTAATTTTCCTCTTTGCCACTTTTAACCTCACAAGAAATTTTTATTTTGTTCGAATTTTGGAAAAAGTCTTGAAATGTAATTTTGCAATCTTAGCAAATTCTTGTTCGCCGATCTCTTTGAATAAATGACGTGCTTTTTCTTGTACAATATTTGAAGAGCCTTTAGGAAGATTAAATCTCTTTTGTGCAATAGATCTAAACCAAAAGTTAAAACAATCACGTGCAATAATTGATGCTGCAGCAACAGCCGTGAATTTTTCAGCACCAACTTCTTGAATAAACTCAACTGAATTATGCTTCATGTTTGAACTAACCTTCAAATCATTGTTACTGAATTTATCTGTTATAACAATGTTACAATTTACTTTATCAAGTAATTCATCAACAGCCTTTGAATGTGCCCAGTTAAGCATCTCATTTAAGTTCTTAAAGCTTTTATAGAGCCGATTATATTTTTCCGGGTTTATTTGTACAACCACATAATTATCCTTAATAATTTCTTTTATTCTTAAAGATAAATGATGAATTTGGTTCTCATTGAATTCTTTGCTGTCTCGAACGCCAATTTTTTTTAATTCAATTAAATTTTTTTTATCAGTGTACACAGCTGCTATAATTAAAGGACCAAAGAAGTCTCCTTTTCCGCATTCATCTGATCCAACATATTCTGCTGGTTCTTCAACGTCTTTAACTAGAAAATTTAATTGAAATGAATCCTGAATAGTCTCATTTACTTTTTTGTAAAGATCAGAATTAATATTTCCTTGTAAAATGGTTTTTATTCCTTTTTTACCAAAATAAACTTGTAGTTTAATATTTTCTTTCGCTTCTCTAATAATGAACTCAAAATTAAAATCTTTTCGTGCAATTGATGTAATAAAAAATCCTAAAGAAGAGAGCTTTAAATAAAATTTTTCAATTTGTAACAGTGCTTTTTTTTCTAATTCCATAATATTTGTATAAAGTAAGTATAAACTGAGTAGTATTTATTTTTTAATTACACAAGTGCCGCGAATTATCAAGTCGGTATCAACAACAACACTTTGAGGGTTGACATTTTCACTATTATCGATGATGCTAATTAAGAGATCAATTGATTGTTTTGCAAGAATATCTGTCGGCTGATTAATACAACTTAGCGGAGGTGATAGAAACTCTTGTACATGTGAATTTCCAAAACAGATAACATCCAATTCTTCCGGAATTTTAATACCAACTTCCTTAGCTGCCATGTAAATCCCGATTGCGACTGGATAAGTAACAGCAAGAATCATTTCGGGCAAATCATTTTCGTTAAAAAGTTTCATAAAAGAATCGTAACCACTTTTTTCAACAAAATCACCTTCAATAATCCAATTGTTTTTAACTTCAATACCATTATCATTAAGTGCTTGTTTAAAACCTAATATTCGTTCTCGACCAATATTTATTTTTGAACTACCGGCAAAGTGTGCAAATTTCTTATATCCTATTTTGACTGCGTGATTAATTGCTTTGTATGCACCACCTTTATCATCAACCGTTACAGTGTTGCAATTTTTTAAATTAGGAATTCTATCCACAAACACAATAGGTACTTCTCTTTTTTTGGCTATCTCAAATATTTCGAAATCAGAAGTGTCTTGAGTAATTGAAATTAAAATTCCGTCTACTCTCATAGCAAGCAATGTTTGTATCTGAGTTCTTTGCATCATTTGGTTTTCTTGAGATACGGTAAGGAAAATAGCATAGTTTTTTGAATGAGCATATGTATAAATCTGATCCATTAAAGAACTAAAAAAATGATGGGCGATTTGAGGGAGAACTACACCTATCGTATTGGATTTCCTCGAAGCAAGACTACGTGCAATTAGATTTGGGGTATAACCCAATTCATAAGCTGTTTTTTTAACTAGGTCAGCAGTTTTTTTTGAAATATCAGGATGTCCTCTAAGTGCTTTTGACACTGTAATTATCGATACCCCGAGTTTTTTTGCTATGTCATTAAGTGTAATTGACTTTGGCTTCACGCAATTACCTTTATCTGTAATGATTAAATAGTTAATAATTTCATGTTCAAAATAACAGAAAATTTATAGATTATTTCATCAAAAGACATTCAAGAAATTTGAAGTAAAAATAAAATAATACCTACAAGTTCTCATTAACAGTCATTGTTATCAGTTGATTTTTATTAAAACACTTTATTATATTGTAGCTATCTAAACGTTCTACTACTGAATTTATAATATTAAGGTATTTATTTACCTTAAGGTAATTGATTGTATTGATCGAATAAAATGAGAGTACAGTACAAAACTGTAATCACGCTTCTATTTCTTACCTCAATAATAAACATCTCAAAACTAAAAACTCAACAGTTAGCGCTACCTTATTCAATAATCGCGAAGGTAGGAACTCATGAAATTCAATTCAAGGAATTTAAAGACCGATATAATGATTACTTATTTTCATCAGGAATAAAAGATAACCTCTTAGTCAGGCGTGCAATATTAAATAATATGATTAATGAAATATTGTTGTTGAAATATGATGACAATGAAAATATTTACAAAATTTCTGAATTTCAGCGTGAGATAAACTGGCTAGAAAAGCAATCCATTCTTTCATATTTAAAAGATCAAGAGATCTTTGCCAAAATAAATGCTGATGAAGCAGAGTTAAGGGATGCGTTTTATAAATCGAATGTAAAAATATCAGCTAGTCATCTATTTGCTGAGACTGAAGATGAAGCTTATGCTCTATATCAATTATTGCAAACTGGATCGAGCTTCTTTCATTTAGCCTCTCAGATTTTTACTGACACTTCGCTGGCAAATAATGGCGGGTATCTAGGATATTTTTCATGGGGAGACATGGATCCAAACTTCGAAGATGCTGCGTACTCATTACAAGTTGGGGAGATTTCAAAACCAGTTCAGACAAGATCGGGATATAGCATTATTAAAATTGAAGATAGAATCCCAAATCCAATAATGACGGAAGATGAGTTCTTTAGGAATAAATCTCACCTGGAACGTGTAGTTCGAATGAGAAAAAAACGTTCTGCTGAATTAGATTTTTTAAATCATATATTTGACAACTTAAAATATAAAGTAAATCAAAACGTTCTTGCTGAATTATATAATGAAATAATCAACTCACATAAAAATTTTCAAGAAACAAGTAATCAAAGGACAGGATCGGTGATCTGCGTTGAGTATGAAAATAAGTTATATACAAAATCAGAGCTTGCTAATAAAATTGAACAAATCCCGACTTATCACAAAAATAAAATTAATTCTATCGATGCGTTAACAACTATTGTTAAGGGATTAGTTATTCAAGATTTGCTCTACTATTTAGCAATTGATAAAGGTTATCAAAATAATACTGAAGTAAAAAACACAATCGAAAAATACAACACTATAACATTTCTAAAATATAAGAGAGAAGAAATAAATAATTCTGCAAAAATTCAGGATGATCTCGTTTATCAATATTATTTGAATAATCCGCAATTATTTATGAGTACAACAAAGATTAATGTTCAAGAAATAATTTTAGATGATGAAGGACTTGCTGATAGTTTATCTGTTTTAATAAAAAATGGTAATGATTTTGGAATGCTGGCTAAAGAGTTTTCTATTAGAAAATGGTCGGCAGAAAATAATGGAGTAATCGGGTTGGATGATATTAATAAATTCGGAATACTTAAAGAGCAATTCCAAAACCTTAAAATCAATGAAGTTATTGGCCCATTACGAATCGAAGATTATTTCGGTATTTTTAAATTGATTGGAAAAATTGATAGTCAACCATTAAAGTATGAATTGGTTAAAAATGAAGCTAAAAGGCTTCTTAAAAAAGAAAAATCTAAAGAAATAATGAGCAATTATCTTGACAATTTGAAAAAAAATGTAAATGTTATAATGAATGACTCTTTAATTGCGAATATGATTGTTAATTAATTTTGTAATTATATAAAATGTTTTAGTGGAGGCACCATGAAGAATTGTTTAACCATGTTATTTGTTTTAGTTACTTTTATTTCATCAAGTTTAAATGCCGGAACAACTGGAAAACTAACTGGAAAAGTAGCTGACAAAAAAACTGGTGAACCTCTTCCTTTTGTAAATATCACCCTTGAAGGGACAACAATTGGAGCTGCTACCGATTTAGATGGGAAATATGTTATACTTAATATCCCTCCAGGAAAGTATAATGTAAAATTCCAATATATTGGTTATCAATCAATTGCTGTTCAAAATGTTCAGATCTCAATAGACTTAACAACCAATCAAGATGCAGAATTAACTGAAACAGCAGTTGAATTAGGAACTATAGTTGTTCAAGGAGGGATTGAACGAATTCAGAAGGATATTACTTCAAGTCAAGCTCGTGTTACTTCGGATGAAATAAAAAATCTTCCCGTTGCTGAAATTAATGATATTCTTCAGCTACAAGCTGGAGTTACAAGAGGAGCTGGGGGCGAGTTTCACATTAGAGGAGGTCGTTCATCCGAAATCGCTTACTGGATAAACGGTATTTCGATTACCGATGCGTTTGACAACAGCAGAGGAATAGAAATTGACAACAGCAGTGTTCAAGAGCTACAAGTAATAAGCGGAACTTTTAATGCTGAATATGGTCAAGCAATGTCCGGAATTATTAACACTGTAACAAAAGAGGGAAGTCAAAAAGTTAAAGGGGATATTAAAGTATATAGCAGCGACTATATAAGCAGCTTTAAAAATTATTTTGTTGGGATTGATAAAATAAATCCATTCGCAAATTATAATTTTCAAGGAAGTTTAAGCGGTCCGATTCCTTTCACAGATAATAAAATTACTTTTTTTGCCAATGGAAGATATGTTTATGATGACGGATATCTCTACGGATATCAAAAATATTTACCAAATGGAGCAGAAGGTTCTGGCGAATTAACTGCTATGAATTGGAGTAAGAGATGGATTGGACAAGCAAACTTAAGTTATTTTGCTTCTTCTAATTTTAAATTCAATCTGGAGATGCTTTATTCGAAAGAAAATTTTAGAGATTACAATCACGGATTTAAATGGAATCCTGAAGGCGATGTATTAAAATACACAAATAGTTATAATGGAACATTCACGCTTACGCATACATTTTCAAGTTCTTCATTTTATACTATTAAAGTGTCAAATTTCTTCAAAGATTTTAAAGAGAATTTATATGAAGATCCTTTTGACAGCCGTTACCTTCATCCAGATTCTTTAATAACCGTTGGTTACTCATTTTTAACAAAAGGGACAAATCTTCATCGATTTTATAGAGAGACAAACACGCTAATCGGTAAAATTGATTTTACAAGTCAAGTTTCTGAAAATCATTTAATAAAGTTTGGAGTTGAAGGACGTCTGCATAAATTGGAATTTGATGACTTTTATTTAGAACCTCTTCGAAAAGATGGAGTTCCAGTTGAACCATTTGTTCCATCAATTCCAAGTGAGAACACACCCAACCGAACAAAATATGCAAACGAGCCCGTTGAATTTTCTGCCTATTTTCAAGACAAAATTGAATTTGAAAATGTAATAATAAATATAGGCTTAAGACTAGATTACTTTGATTCACGCGGAAAAGTATTGGTTGATCCTTCAGATCCAAATATTAATCTTCCTCTAAGATCAGATTTAGTAAATCTGCCTATATCTGAACGTGAACAATTTTTCTATAAAAATGCTACTCCCAAATGGTCACTAGGCCCAAGATTTGGAATTGCCTATCCAATAAGTGATAAAGGAGTATTACATTTTTCGTACGGACAATTTTTACAAGTTCCTACATTCCAATATTTATTTAATAACGGGCCCTATTATGTTCCAAATACTGGAAGTGGTTATGGTCCATATGGAAACCCAGATTTGAAACCACAAAGCACTGTAATGTATGAGATTGGTTTCCGACAAGAATTTTTTGATGATTACTCAGTAGATATAACCGGATTTTATCGAGATATTAGAAATTGGATTACTGCTGGTCCACTAACTTCAACAAGAAATCTTGTTACTTACTCGTCCTATATTAATAAGGACTACTCAAATGTAAAAGGAGTCACACTAAACATTAATAAAAGATTCAGCAACTTTTTCTCACTTGATTTTAACTATACTTACCAAGTTGCAGAAGGAAGCAACTCAAGTCCAGAAGATGAATTTTACGCACAGCTTGGTAATAGTGAACCAACACTGTTTTTAATTCCGCTTGATTGGGATCAAAGGCATTTACTTAATTTCTCATTATTTGTAGGCGGGGCTGATTGGGGAATAAGTACAATTGCTCGATATGGTTCTGGTCTTCCTTACAGTCCGGCTATTACTCAATACACCGCTGACAGAGGAATTACATCTGGACTTCAAAGAAACAGTAGAAGAAAACCAACTCAATTTAGCGTTGATTTAAAACTCCATAAAACTTTTTCAATAATTGGATTAGATGTAACAACTTTCTTACGCATATTTAATTTACTTGATAATAGAATACCAATTAATGTATTTGGCGATACCGGAAAACCAAACTATACGACAGAAGGAAAAAATATCGGACCTGATCCTAACAGACCAAATTCAGTAGAAGAATACTTAAGATATCCATGGAATTATGGAGAACCAAGATTAATTCAATTTGGTTTCGAGTTCTCTTTTTAATTTGAATAATAAGGAGCTTTAAATGAATAGAGGTTTTAAATTTTTACTTTTTGTAGCGATTTCTATGATGATGGTTTCGAATGTTGATGCTCAGTATAAACCAGGCAAAGAAAGAGGAAATGCATCCAAACGAACTAAAGGTCAGATGGAAGGAAATCGTATTCGCACAACAATTTTTAACTTTGGTCAAACTGGTCGTGAAGGAGGTCAATTTCCAATTTCTGTTCAAACGCCTTATGAATGGCCTAAGAATACTGGTCAAGTTTATTTAGCTTTAACTGGAATTTTTGTCGGCGGCGAAGTAAAGGATAATGCCGGTGTTACTCAAAAAATTATTGATGTTATGAACTACCGCCGTTCACCAGAAGGTAAAACATGGAATTTTGAACCAGTGCCTGGATACTTTAACGAAAGGAAAAATGAAGTTGCAACTAGTGCCGATTCTGAAACTTGGCCCACTTTCTGGCCTGATAGACTAGCAGATGAAATTGACCCTGGTTGGAGAGGTGCTTGGAATGGTTATTTTGGTAAAAATATTTTTAATGCTGATCAAGAAATGTTTTATAGAGCCTCTGATGATAAGTATGATAGATATGTAAATTATTTTCCAGACAGTACTGATCCTACAAGAAAAGGATTAGGAATTATTCTCGATGTAAGAGTACTTGCATGGTCGCAAGTATTAGTTGAAGATGCACTCTATCTTTTACACAATATAAAAAATGATGGAACTAAGGATATTGATAAAGTTGGTGTAACAGTCTGGTATGCAGATTTCGTTGGCGGTGATGGCGATTCGCAAGATGATATTTCTGAATTCGATTTATTAGAGGATATTGCTTGGACACGAGACAATGACCACAAAGCTGCAACATTTGGAAACGATCCGGTTGGAATAGTTGCAGTGACATTTCTTGAAACACCAGGAAACGCAGTTGATAGAATTGATAACGATGGCGATAGTCCAGAAGCTGGTCCATTAGTAACACTTGAAATGATTGAAGGTGAAATTCCTGATAATAGAATTGATGATAATGGAAATGGACTAGTTGATGAAAATGAAACACATATTCCATTTGGCACTCAAAAGGGTGTTACATATGCAGATAGAATTGCTCAGCCAGTTTCAGCTTCATTTATCAGCGAACATCCATTATTCAAAGTTGAAAAGAACGGACCTTTGGTAACTCAGGAAATGGTAAATCGTGCACAAAGTTCTGGAAATAAATTTAAAATATGGCCGCCACTGGATAGCTTCCAAGGTGGTAAAGTTCATCTTCTGATGGTTACAAGTGAAAAGATTGGATTGCAATACAAAGATGGAATTGATAATGATGGCAATGGCGAAGAAGGAAGTCCGGTGATAACACAGCAAATGATTACGCAAGCTTCATCAGACGCACCATTCTTTAGATACAAAGTGAATAACAATATTATTCTTTACAATGTTGTATCAAGCAAACTTGGAATGAAGTACGCTGATGGAATTGATAATAATAATGATGGTGCTATTGATGAAGGAATAGACGAAGGAATTGATATCATGATTGATGAAGCACGTGACGATGGGATTGATAATGATTACGATTGGAATCCATTCCGGGATGATGTTGGATTAGATGGTGTTCCAGATACTGGTGATGAAGGGGAAGGTGACGGCAAGCCAACTTCCGGTGCACGATATGGATTACCTGGTGAACCTGGAGTTGATGTAACAGATGTTTCGGAGACCGATCAAATTGGTATTACAAATGCTGCATACGTTCCGGCTGGAGGATTAAATATAAACAGCGATGCACAAATGTGGTTCGATTTTATGGTACCGGGGAAATTTTTTGATCCACTTATAGTTGTTGCTGGCGAATATGATTTATTTGTGTCTTCAGGATTGTTTCCATTAAAATCTGGGCAGACCGAACCAATATCATTAGCCGTGCTTTTTGCAAACGGTCCAGTTCCAGATCCAAGTGGTCAATTTAGAAAAAGTGAAATACTTCGTAAAAGAGTTCGTGCACAAGAAACATATAATAATGATTACAGATTTGCTAATGCGCCTTTAACCCCTACCGTAACAGCAGTTACTGGTAATAATAAAGTTACTCTTTACTGGGATGATTTGGCCGAAAGGTCATTCGACCAATATATAGATGCAATAGGAGGAAATGGATTTGATTTTGAAGGTTATAAAATTTACCGTTCATCAGATCCAGCATTCTTGGACGCTTTGAATATTACAAATGGATATGGTATAAAACAATTTAAAACACCGATCGCAGTTTTCGATTTGAATAATGGCATTAAAGGTTTTGATCCAGTTGGAATTGACGGCGTAAAATATTGGCTTGGTTCAGATTCTGGGCTTAAGCATTCATTTGTTGATACAACGGTTCAAAATGGATTTACATATTACTACGCAGTTGTATCTTATGATTTTGGTTATCCGGTTGGAGGAATAATTCCAACTGAATGCCCAATCAGAATTTCATTGCAAGCTGATGGAAGTGTAAAACTCGGATCAAATGTGGTGCGTGTAAAACCAGAGGCTCCGGTAGCTGGTTTAGTTCCAGCAACATTGGGTGAAGTTAAGCTGAAACAAGGAACTACATCAGGTTCAGTTGCTTACAACATTGTTGATTTCAAAAAAATAAAGGATGGTCATGTTTATTACATTACTTTTCAAGATACAGTAAAGGTTGCAAAGATTCAGGGACAGCCAGATACTCTTACCACAAAAACTTATACTCTTAGAGATTCAACTGCAAATGTAATTCTTGTTGATAAAAGTCCAAAAATAAATGAAACTTTTGAGCAGCCAATTGTAGATGGTTTCCAATTGTTGTTTAGAAATGAAAAACGAGTTGAACTCGATCGTGAAAAGTCTATATGGAATGATCCTAAAATTGTTAATTACACATTTGAAAAGTTCGTATTCCCTGGTGGATATGCCGGTGAAGAAAGACCAAATGATTATAGAATTGAATTCGGTAATGCTGGTTTTGGAACATCGAAAGCATTTCAAATAGGTCCTTTTTCTTTTCCATCAACATCTGTCAATTTTAAAGTATATAATATCAGCACTCAAAAATATATTGATTTTGGATTTGTTGAAGTTGATGGCAACGATGGTTTATTAACAACAAACGGCGCAAGAAGAGATAGAATAGTATTTCTTGAACCCGATAAAAATAATAATTTAGTCTATACTTGGTGGTTTTATTTATTCGATACTCCAAGTACAACAGCTGGAACAAGGCATCCTCAATCTGGTGATAAAATTGAACTACGACTGAAGAAACCATTTCTAGCAAGTGACATATTTAGGTTTGTAGCAAAGGCTGCCGAAGTTGATAATCAAAAAGCGAAGGATGATTTAGACAAAGTTAAAGTTGTTCCAAATCCATATGTTGCATCAGCGCAATGGGAACCAAAAAATCCGTATACAAGCGGTCGAGGACCTCGTTCAATCCATTTTACTCATCTTCCAAAGAAATGCACTATTAGAATATTTACAATCAATGGTGAATTGGTTGATGTAATTGAGCATGATAACGCCTTGAATGACGGTTCAGCAGAATGGGATATGTTGACAAAAGATAATCTTTCTGTTTCCTACGGTGTATATGTTTATCATTTGCAAGCCCCGGATGTAGGCGAGAAAATTGGAAAATTTGCAATTATTAAATGATCTACTTTAACATGAGGTTATCATTAACAAGAAAAATTTTAAGGAGTTAATTGTGGTACATAGAAAAATATTAATCCTATTTTTAGCGATTGTTATAATCCAGCCTTTATATGGTCAAAAGGTTACAAAGACTGGAACGACAGCTGCTAAGTTCTTAAGCATAGGAATTGGACCTCGTGCAAATGCTCTTGGAGGCGCATACAGTTCAATTGCAAATGATGCCTCTGCTATGTATTGGAATCCAGCCGGAATTGCTAATGTATCATCCTTTCAAACGATATTTACATATACAAAAATGTTTGCAGATATTAATGTTAATTACGTTGGCTTTGTAATTCCAGCCGGTAATATTGGTTCAATTGGATTAAGTGTTACTGCTTTGAATATTGGGGAAATGGATGTAACAACAGAATACTATCCCGATGGAACTGGCGAGAGATTTAGCGCCGGCAGCTACGCTTTTGCACTTTCCTATGCTCGGTATATTACAGATAATTTTACTGTTGGAATGAATATAAAATATATTAGAGAGGATATTTTTAATTCTTCTGCTCAGGGTATTGGATTTGATATCGGAACAATTTTTATGACCCCATTTTATGGAATTAGATTTGCAAGCAGTATTTCAAATTACGGTTCTAAATTACAGATGAGCGGAGATGACTTATTAATACGCCATGACCCTGATCCACAAAGATCGGGCAACAATCAAACTATTGATGCATTTTATTCTACCGATATGTTTGAACTGCCATTAAGACTTCAAATTGGTCTTTCAAGAGAGTTTGAATTAATTGAAGGAAATAAATTTACAATTGCAGTAGATGCGACACATCCAAACGATAATAATCAATCGGTAAATGTTGGAGGTGAAATTTCTTTATTTAATAATTTACTTTCTTTAAGAGGAGGTTATAAGGGATTATTTTTGGATGATAATCAAGAAGGTTTAACTTTTGGTGCCGGAATACGTTACGATGGAACTAAATTCTTTAGTATTTCTGTTGACTATTCTTATCAAAAATTAGAGTATCTTGATAACATTCATAGTTTTGGTATTATGCTCGAATTTTAACTAACTAATTTTCCACCTAAATAAAATAATTAATTAACTAATTATGGAGGCACTATGAAGAAATTGTTTATACCTCTTGTTGCGCTTTTCCTTTGTGCTTTCACTTTTATGTCTGCTCAGACCTATAAGGTTACTTTCAAAGCAGATATGAGAATGGAAGTTAATAAAGGAACCTTTAATCCCGCTACGGATAAGCTTACTGTACCTGGCGGATTTAATAACTGGTTAAATGAACCACCAGCTAATACTGATAAGGTAATGACAGATGCCGATGCTGATCGAATTTATGAAAAGGAGTATACTGTTGCTCCCGGCACATATGATTATAAATTCAATATCGGTTTAGGCTGGGATGGTAAAGATGAACCAGGCGATAACAGTAAGGTCACTGTTACAAATGCAGCTGTTACTGTGCAAAGATTCTTTAAAGGTAAAGCTTATACCAAAGTTGCAACAGATGTAACTTTTGAAATTGATATGACCTTGCCAGCAAAAACTGGATTTAATCCAGCTACTCAAAAAGTTTTTGTTGCTGGAAACTTTACAGATTGGGGCGGCGGAGCTGTTCAAATGTTAGACCCGGATGGCGATAAAGTATATACTGTAAAAGTAAACAGAACTTCTGGCGATATTCTAGTTTACAAATTTATTTACAGTTCAACTACAGCTAGTGCTGGAACTTGGGAATCACCAACTGTCGGAGATGATATTTTTGGTGGCGACAAGAACAGACAATATGGTGTAGTTGATGGAGTAAATACTGTAAAAAGATTCTGGGAAAACAAAGATCCAAACGTACAAATCGCCAGCGGTGCTATTAACTGGACTGTTGATATGTCTGTTGTAAAGGAACTTAATTTATTCAGCGATGTGAATGATAAAGTTCAAATTAGAGGAAGCTTTAACGGCTGGAGTGATAGTGATAAACCAAAATCTTCAATGAATCAAAATCCTCTGTTACCGGATCAGTGGTTTATTAAAATTAACTACACGAATGCTGAAGTGAACAGTGCACAGAACTTTAAATATTATGTAGAATTAAAAACTCCCGGTAATTGGAGAGACGCTTATGAAAGACCTCTTTCAACCGGTGGTGGAGACCGTTCAATAAAATTTGAAGGGAAGGCAAATCAAGATCTTGTCAGACATTATTATGATGATGTATATCCCGCATTTGTAGTTCCAATCGGTCAATTTGTTCAAATCAAATTCAAAGTTGATATGAAAGATGCTTTTGATGAAGCTAAACAAGGTCCAAATAAAATGGTTGCTGGCGATAAGCTTTATTGGATCAGCTCACAACCCTTATTTACAAGATCAATGAATTGGCTTGATCCTGAAAATCAGCAAAAAGAATACTTTGAATTAACCGACCCTGATGGTGATAAAATTTATGAAGGGACATTAGCAGTAAATGGTCCTTCATTTAATGGTTTTGAATACAGATATGGCTTTAAGAAAGCTGATGCAACATGGGTCTTTGAACCGACTTCATTGGGTACAACTGCTTCATATCGTGTAAGGTATATTTCAATGACTGGTGCAAGAAAATTCGTTCAACCTTTCAATGCACCACAAGACAGCTGGTTGAATCAAGCTGATAAGTCAAGTCAAAAAGAATCTTGGCCCGCCGGTTTGCCAACATCAGTTGAAGGCGGAAGTTCTGAAATACCAACCAAATTCTCACTTGAACAAAATTATCCTAATCCATTTAACCCAGCTACAACAATTAAATTCAATATTTCTTCTGATCAATTCGTGAGCTTAAAGGTTTATAATGTATTGGGACAAGAAGTTACCACTTTAGTTAATGAAGAATTAAAAGCTGGTGCTTATCAGCATGATTTTAATGCAAGCAAATTAAGCAGCGGTGTTTATTTCTATACACTAAAAGCTGGTGACTTCCTATCAACAAAGAAAATGCTTTTCTTGAAGTAATATTTTTAGGTGGAATTAAAACCCCGTTGAATAAACGGGGTTTTTTATTTT
>VGVY01000057.1 GCA_016873835.1 Ignavibacteria bacterium | reverse complement strand
TATGACACCAAAACGATTCATGACATTACCTCGCCACATTCTCGAAGGAGAAAAACTTCACCCTGAGGCAACCGGCGAGCTTTCTGCAATTCTAAATCAATTGAGTTTAGCTGTAAAAGTTATTTCATTAGAAGTTAACAAAGCCGGACTTGTAGATATTCTTGGTTTTACCGGCGATAGTAACATTCACGGCGAACAAGTCAAGAAGCTCGATATCTTTGCGCATGAAATGTTAATCAAAGCTATGGATCATGGCGGACATTTCTGTGTTATGGCTTCTGAAGAAGAAGAAGATATTATTCATATTCCGCAGCATCATAAAATTGGGAAATATGTTTTGCTGTTCGATCCTCTTGATGGTTCTTCAAATATAGATGTAAATATTAGTATCGGGACAATCTTTTCTATCTATAAAAGAATTAGTCCAGGCAAAGGGGCTGGAACAATAGTAGACTGTCTTCAGCAAGGATATAATCAAGTGGCTGCCGGTTATATCATATATGGTTCAAGTACAGTTTTTGTTTATTCGGCCGGACATGGGGTTTATGGATTTACACTTGATCCAGCTTTTGGAGAATTTTTATTATCACATGATGATATCAAAATTCCTAGAAGTGGAAGAGTTTATAGTATTAACGAAGGAAATTATTTCTCGTGGCATCAAGGTTTAAAAAATTACATTAAGCATTTGCAGTCGAATCTTTATAATGGAAAACCGTATCAAGCAAGATATGTTGGTTCAATGGTGGCTGATATCCATAGGACTTTAATAAATGGTGGGATTTTTATGTATCCGGGAGATAGACGAAATGCAAAAGGGAAGCTAAGATTAATGTACGAATGTAATCCGATGTCTTTTATTGTTGAATCTGCTGGTGGCAGAGCAACTGATGGTAAAATGAGAATACTTGAAAAAAAACCTGAGAGTTTACACGAGCGCACTCCCATTTATATCGGAAGTATCGAAGATGTTTTGACTGTCGAGAAGTTTATGAGAGAAGCTGAAAAAACCGTGTATGATTACTAATGGTTAAGGTGTATTTATGCGAAAGATATTTTATTAATTATTACTTCCTATATCATTGACTGATTTTTGAAATCTCTTCGTTCAATTTTTTAGCCAGATCCTCTTTAGAGATACCAACAACATTAATCTTTGTCGATTTTACTAATATTTCTGGTTTATCTCCCCCACCTTTTACATATTTATACAAACAGAATCCCAACCTATTCCTATCATTCATTACTGGAATAAATTCTTTAAATTGTTCAACGATCCCATAGACTTTTTTTTCTATTGAATTTTCGGGATATAATTTTGTTCCTGGAGCTGATAGAGTAGTCATTTACAAATCCTAAATTTTAACTTTGCCAAAATAACCAAGAATTTTTTTACAGACAACCTACTTACAAAGAAAGAGTAAATTTTTTAAGTTAGTATTACAATTAATTAAGAATAATTCACTTGAAAACTCCTGAAAATATACTTGTTGTTAGATTAAGTTCTCTTGGTGATATTCTTTTAACAACACCGGTCATAAGAGCCATTAAGCAAAAACATCCAAATGCAACAATCGATTTTATAACCAAGAAAGAATTTGCTGATGCAATCAAGTTTAATCCAAAAATAAATCAGTTATTCATTTATAATAAAAACAAACATTCCGAAATAAAAGAACAAATTAACAGCAAATATGATCTGGTAATTGACCTCCAAAATAATTTGAGAAGCAGAAATCTTACCAGCAATGCAGCAGAAAGAATTGTTCGATTTACCAAACCAACGTTCAAAAAATATATGTTGATAAAATTTAAGATAAATTTATTTTCTGGCATCATTCCTATTCCACATCGATATTCAGCTTCCATAGAAAATCTACTGCTTGACAATAAAGGACTTGACCTTTTCATACCAGAACAAATAAAAGGCACTTTAGTTTCGAGCAAATCATACATTGGATTGTGTCCCGGTTCAAAACATTTTACCAAAAGATGGCCGGAAAATTATTTCATAGAACTTGGAAAACTTTTTATTGAGAAAGGGTTTTCTGTTGTAATATTTGGCGGTGCAGATGACAGAATTATTGGGAGTAAGATTTCTGAAGCAATACCTGAATCCATAAATCTTTGCAACGATAATAATCTTTTACTTACTGCAAGGGATATGAAAAAGTGCCAGTTAATTATTTGCAATGATTCTGGATTAATGCATACAGCTTCTGCTGTTAACGTACCTTTACTAACAATTTTTGGTTCATCTGTAAAAGAGTTTGGATTTATTCCGTATAATGTTAAAAATGTAATCTTAGAAAATAAATCATTATCTTGTCGCCCGTGTAGCCACATTGGTTTGGCAAGATGTCCGAAATATCATTTTAAATGTATGAATGAAGTTAAACCACAAAAAGTTTTTGAAGAAGCTCTAATCCTTATTAATGCATTATGAAAAAATTCTGGTATTTATTTTACAATTTATTGATTATTCCAATTGCCAAAGTGATTGTATTCTTCATTCAATTATTCAATCAAAAAATGAGGATAGGTTTAAAGGATAGGAAAAAATTATTTGAAAACTTAATTATAGATTTAACTGGAATTGATCGAAGAAAAAAAATGATCTGGTTTCACTCAGCTTCAATGGGTGAATTTGAACAAGCTAAACCAATTATTGAAAAAATTAAATCAGAGAAAAATTACAACATCATCGTAACATTTTTTTCGCCATCTGGATATCGTAATTCGCTAAAATATCCTTTTGCAGATGTGATTTCTTATATTCCTATCGACACACCAATTTTAACCGAAAGATTTTTGAATTTAGTTCGGCCTCATTTGGTAATATTTATGCGTTATGATTTTTGGCCGAATATGGTTTGGCAATTAGATAAGAAAAAAATACCATTTATGATCGTTGATGCTACTTTGCGCTCAAAAAGTAAACGTAGGCTTCCTATAATTTTTGATTTCCACAAATCTTTATTTGAAAATATTCTTGGTGTTTTAACCGTTACCGAAGAAGATGCATATAATTTTGGGGCATTTGGAGTCGATAAAAAGAAAATTAAAGTGATTGGCGATACTAGATTTGATAGGGTTTATCAAAAAAGTTTAGATGCAAAAGAAAAGAAAATTATTAACACGGATGTATTATTAAATAAAAAAGTATTTGTTATGGGCAGTTCATGGGAAAGCGATGAAGAAGTTATTTTACCAGCAATTACAAAGGTAATGGAATATGACGAACAAGTATTGCTCATAATAGTGCCTCATGAACCTACAATACTTCATCTAGAAAATTTAGAGCATACCCTTCTAAATAGATTCAACTCGATCCGATTTTCATATATGAACAGTTATAATAATGAACGCGTGATAATTGTAGATTCAATTGGAATTCTTTTAAAACTATATAGCTATGCACATGCCGCTTATGTAGGAGGTAGTATTAAGCAAGGAATTCACAATGTATTGGAGCCGGCTGTTTATGGAATCCCGGTTGTTTACGGTCCTAAAATAGAAAACAGTAGAGAAGCTAAAATATTAGCTGAAATAAAAGGTTCATTTGTAGTAAGAAATCAAAGTGAAGCGTATAGAATTTTAAGGAAAATATTTTCTGATGAAAAAATGAGGATTGAAAGCGGTAAGATATGCGAGAATTTTGTAAATAATAACATCGGTGCCACCGATAAAATATTTGAAGAGATTACACAAGTTTTTAATAATAAATAAACCTTTCTTTATAAAGTTTTCATCTTATCTTCTATTAAGAAGGATAGAAAAATTCAAAAATTTCTAAACCTTGTTCATCATTCTGCAAAGTTGTGATGTTTTTCCCCAATTCAATAGTTTAATTTCTGAAGCCATTTTTATAAATTGAATACAGTTTAATTAGGCTTTTTATAAATGACTTCTTCTTTAGATAAAACATTTGGTTTTACACGTTCTGACTTTTCTTTTCGCAATTCTTTAGAACATGCTCCTATAGGGATTTTAATTTTTGGAGGTGATTTTGTAGTTAAATATGTTAATAAAAATTTCTTTTTGTTTGAAGGTGTTGTTAAAGGTTCATCTACTGAATTAATTGGAAGAAGTATCTATGAATACCGTATTTTTGAAGGGATCGATCTTCGAAAGGATCTTAATGATTTACGCAATGGCACAGCTTTCGAGAAGGAACTTCTAACTTCAAAAACGCTTTCCGGAAATAAAATTAATATCATTGTAAAATGTGTCCCAATTTATTCTTCAGATGAATTTAATGGCGGAATTATAGTCGTTGAAGATGTAAAAATAACATCTTCAATTTCTGATGCTGCATTATTACATTCAGCACAATTCAATCATTTTCTTTTATTGCTGTGTGATATGTTTATGTTTATTGATTCGGATGGAACAATAAAAACTATAAGTCCTAAAAAAATAAGTGAATATGCCTTTTTATTTGAACCAGATACAAGTAAACAAAGTAGTCAGCCTCAAAAAATTTCTAAAATACTTTTTAAACAGCACATAGATAAAATAGCTGAATCCAAGGCAACACATTGGATTGATATTCCATATGTTAAGGATTCTACCGAACAAAGATTGCAAATTACATTAATTCCATTACCAAACGAGAAATCGAAAACAGAAACGATAATTGTTCTAGTTAAAAATGTTAGTAATGACTCAGAATTAAAGACATTAGCTGATGAAGAAATTAAAGAGTTACGACGATACCAACAAATTGTTGCGAATGTAGTTGATGGGGTAATTGGAATTAACGAGGAAGGTAAAATTATTTTTTGGAATGAAACATCTGCACATTTGTTCGGCCTTACACGCAGCGAAGTTTATGGCAAATTTATTGGAAAAATATTTACTCAGATAACGGTTGATTTTTTTTCGGAACTCAAAAATCAATTAAAAGAGAAAAAAGTCTGGCAAGGACAATTTAAAATTGGAGAAGATGAAAACATTGCTGAATTCTTTTCTGTAAAAATAGGATTGCTTTTAGAAGAAAATTCGACATCGTTTTATTTAATTTGTTCAAACATTACTGAAAATATTCGAACTGAAAAAAATCTTAAACAATCTGAGGAAAAATTTAGAAATATTGTAACAAGTTCACACGAGTTTATCTGCACATTAGATGCATCCGGAAAAATTACTTATGCTAATCCTAATTTTATGGAAGTTTTTCAGTATTCGATTGATGAATTGCTAAGCTTAAATATAGTTGACTTAATTGAACCAAATTATTTACAAGATCAAAAAGTAACAATTGAAGATTTACTATCAAGTAGAAATCAAAATGTAGAGCTGACGCTTTATACTAAGCTGGGACTAAAAGTTGATGTGCTAGGTAGTTTTTCTGCAATAAAAGGACTAAATGAAAATATTCAATATTACAACGTAATTTTTACGGATATCACTCTTAAAAAAGAATCAGAAAAAGATTTATTACTTATCAGGTCACTCTTTGAAGCCTCGCATGATGGAATCGCGCTAATTAGTAAGCGAAAGTATGTATTGGTAAATGATTCTTTTGTTCGAATGTTCGGATTTAACAGTGCAAGCGAAATTATTGGTCTTGATCCTCTTGATTTTGTTGTAAATGGGGATATTGTGAAAGTAGCAAAATATATCGAGGCTGCTGAAGCTGGTAAAGAAACTAATGTTCAATTTGAATTTACCGGCAAAAAAAGAGACAACAATAGATTTGAAGTAGAAAATTCTGTTTCTGTGTATGAAACAAATTCGGAAAAATTTATTGTTTGGGTATTAAGAGATGTTACTGAAAAAAAGGAAGCCCAAGCAGCGCTTCAAAAATCTGAAGAACGTTATAGAAGTATATCGGAAAGTATTAATGAAAGTTTTTGGACTGCTGAAAGAATAGGAGAGAATTTAAAGGCTGTTTTTTATTCACCAGCAATTAAGAAAATTACTGGTTATAGTTATGACGCATTTATTAAAGATCAAAAATTATGGAAAAAAATAATCCATCCAGACGATGTTAATACTGCAATTGATATGATTTATAAGCTTTATACGGATTCTGCCCGGAATTTTGAAGCTTTTGAATACAGAATTATTGATTCAATGGGTAATGTGATTTGGATTGAAAATAAAATAACAGTTAAAAGGAATTCAAAAGGGGAAATTCAGAAAATATTTGGTGTTGTTAGTGATATTAGTATAACTAAAAAAGCAGAGGTTGAACTAAAAAAATCTGCAGACGAATTAAAAGAAATGAATGAAACAAAAGACCGGTTTATTTCAATTATTTCACACGACCTTCGAACACCTTTTAGTTCGATTCTTGGATTTACGGATTTCTTGCTGACGGAAAAAGATTTAACAGAAGACAAAAGGATGCAATACATTCACTTCATTCAAGATGCAGCTAAAAGCATGCTTGGAATGGTTAATTCTTTACTTGACTGGACAAGACTACAAACCGGCAGAATAAAATTTGTACCAGAACGAATTAATGCTAAACTTGTTTTAGATAAATCAGTGCAAATATTATCTGGTGCTGCACTGCAAAAGAAAATTAATCTAATTTCTGAAGTAACTAAAGATATTTTTATACATGCAGATGACAGTCTTCTGCTTCAAGTATTTAATAACTTATTATCTAATGCTATTAAGTTTACAAATGAAGGTGGTCAGATAAATGTTTCTGCTAAAGCTGACATTGACAAGCAGCAGATTCAATTTTCTGTAAGAGATAATGGAATAGGAATGAGGAAAGAAGATTTGAATAAATTATTTAAAGTTGATACAAAGTTTACTACTCCAGGGACCTCCGGCGAAAAGGGAAGCGGATTAGGACTTTCATTAGTAAATGATATTATCAAAAAACATGGTGGCGAAATATGGGTTACAAGTGAAGTCGGAAAGGGTTCAAATTTTATTTTTACAATTCCAGTTTCATCTACAAATATTTTACTAGTTGATGATATGAATGTTGATAGGATGTTGTACACAAAGCTTATTAAAAGTCTTTTGCCAAATTATAATGTTATTGATGCAGAAAATGGAAAGAAAGCTTTGGAAATTATCAAATCTTCTTCACCAGCATTAGTTATTACAGATCATAAAATGCCGATTATGAGTGGATATGATTTGGTGAAGCAACTGAGTATTACAGATTTAAAATATAGACCGCCGGTTATTATACTTTCCAGTGATATTACTGCTCAAATATCAGAAGAATATAAAGTGTTGGGAGTAGAATTTATATTTCAAAAGCCGGTTAATTTAACAAGCTTCAAAAGTGCAATTGATAAATCTCTTCGGAAAGCAATTTTTAGTTAATTAGAAGAAATTATTTCTTTTCTTTTAAAACAATTCCAGTTTTTGCATCAATTCGAATTTTATTTTTAATCACTTTTAGTGGTTTAATTCCGGCTGCGCTGTTGTTCACTAATATTTCCCAATTACCTTCTGGTAGTGGAAATTCTAAGTTTAATTTATCATCTGCATTAAAAATCACTACAAAAGTATTTTCGTTGTCAGACAATTTATATGCGAATGCAAACTTACTTTTTATGTGATCATAAAATTCAGCATTCTCAGACTCTGCATTTCTAAACGCCGAATATTTTTTTCTCAATTCGATCAAACCCTTATAATAATCGAACAAATCTCTATTTATTTTTGCATGCCGATAATTGATATAATTTGTTTCGTTATCCTTATTATATGAGTTATGATCAATACTTCCTTTCTCAAGATCACTTACTTTTTCAGTGTATGGAATTATTTTAGTACGTGCAAATTCCTGTCCAGCGTGAATCATGGTAATTCCCTGTGAAGTAAAAAGAAAAAGTGCAGCAAGTTTATTTAATTTCGTTTGAGTAGGTGAAAGTTTTACAAATTTATCAACATTATTAATTGATTTTTTGTGGGCGTTCTCTTTTAACCCAATCCTTATGAAGTCTCCCAATGAATAACCATCATGCGATTCAAGGTAATTAACCGAGTGTTCTTTTCGTTGGAACAAACCAAGTGTATCTTGAACTGTTGTACCTTGAAGATAACTTTTAATTCTTTTTTGAGAATTGTTTCCATACCATTTTCCAAAAATCCAACCATGACCATTGTTGGGATTCTCACCTTTAATTCCATTTCTAATTTGATCATTCCAAGCTGCATACTCTTTTTTAGAAAATCCATCTGGAGAATAACCACCTCCACCCCATGCTTCTCCAATTAATATAACATTTGGATTAATTTCTTTTGCACGTTCTCTAATTTCTTCAATTGTTTTCCAATCAATCAAAGTGCTCAGATCAAAACGAAAGCCGTCAATTTTATATTCTGTCATCCAGTATAAAATACTCTCTATTATTAATCTTCTTAACATTGGACGTTCGGTTTTCAAATCATTGCCACACCAACTTTGAGCTATGTAATTTCCATTTGAGTCTAACCTGAAATAATATTCTTTGTCAATCTGTTTGAGATTTCCAATTTCATATTCTGAAAGGTGGTTGTAAACAACATCCATTATTACTGCAATATTATTCTTGTGAAATTCTTTCACAACATCCTTAAAATCATTTATCTGATTTGCCTCTGTTCCAATCCATCTGTTCCACTGAAAACTATTCCATGAATTACTATAGTATGAAGCTGGAGCAAAAAATGCACCCGTCATATAACCCCAATGGTTTCTTTCATATGGATTCCATGTATTGAATTTGCCAGCGAGTGAATCAAGATAGGGGATCTCGCAATATCCGAATTCTTGTATTGGTAAAAATTCTACAGCATTTACTCCAAGGGATTTTATATAATTTATTCCGCCTATTGCATTGCTATCAATTAATCCTTTATAAGTACCGGGTTCTTTAGCCAACGAAGTTTTATGTGCTGTCATATCGCGGATGTGCATTTCATAAATTATTAAATCTTTCCAATCGATTTTTTGCCAGTCGGTTGTTTCCCAATTATAGTCCTTATTTTTTACAACACATGACATTCGCGGATTCATATGAGTTGTTTTTGTTGCAACTGCTTTTGAATATGGATCTACACAAAGGGGCAATTCATTTATATCAATATTTGAATTTGGATGCTGAACTTTAAATCCATAAAAAATTCCATATAATTCACCTTCTAAACTGATCTCCCAGACTCCATCTTCATCTTTAGTCATTACATAATCCTGAAACAAACTTTTTTCTGGACTCTTAAACAAACATAAAATAACTTTTTTTGCTGATGGAGCGAATAACCTAAATATTGTTTTTCCATTTTCGACAAACGAGCCTAATTTTTTTGTTGAAAAATATTTATCTAATTCTTTATATCGTTTAATAAAATTAGATGTATCTATTTTTGAAGCACTTTTTTCAAATACGAACAAATCAGCACCTTTAATTTTGTTTATTGGAAAGCAAATAGTTAGTAATGATAATATTATAAAATATTTTTTCATGCAGAACTTAAATTAAGGTGTGCAAAGTTAAAAAAATGTCTCTAATTTGTATATATATAACATACATTTTTGAGGTAGTTAAGAACACTAAGTAACTATTCATTAATCATATTAAAGGTTGAATTGAAGTTTAGAAAGTCAATATTTTCTTCTTTCTCACCAAAAACGCTGCTGGGAATTTCTGTGGTTGCAGTTATAGGTGTAGTTGTAACCTTCGCCTTAGAATATAATGCAAGGAAAACTGATTACTTACAATTACTTGAAAATCAAGGCAAGTTATTTATTGATGCAATTGTAAACTCAACTCAAAACGCAATAACGGCTGCAGAAAAAATAGAAACCGAAATCGATTCAAAAATTCTTCTAAATATTAATATGTTGGGGAGAATTATTTACTCACAAAGTATTCCTCCAGCAGAACAAAAAAAACTATTTGAAGACTCCGGATTTGATGAGATAATTTTATATAATTCAAACGGCAGTATAGTGGATAGATTTTCTAAGCATAAAAATAACTTCATTATTCCCAAATCTGTTATAAGTTCTCTAGTGAACAAATCATTTAAAGATACAATCATGGTTGTGTACGATGAGCCAGAATATGAAACTGAGCAATTAACAGCTTTTGTAAAAATCAACCATGGGAATATGGTTGCCGCTTTTATTAATAATGAGGAAATAAATAATCTGAAAAATTCAGTCGGAATCGGGTACTTTCTCAAACGATTTTATTCAAAGCAGAATTTACAATATGTTGTTATTCAAAATAGTTTTACAATTGTTGCCGGGAGTTTCGGAGAATATAATTTATCGACTTTTACACGTGATAGCTTTCTTCAAAGTGCAATAGATGAGAATAAAACACTTTCAAGAATAATTTATTATTCAGATAAGCCCATTTATGAGTTAGTCTCTCCACTGAATATTGATAAAGAAGCCATCGGTATTTTAAGGATTGGATTAGCGATGGATGAATATGAACGATTTGAAGCAGACATGACGCAGAGATATATTATGGTTTCAATTATACTTGTTGTATTTGGTATAATTTTTTTCAATTTCTTCGTTAATTACAATCAACGTCAATTACTTAAAAAAGATCTGGGGCAATGGAAAAATTATACAAATACTATTCTAGAAAATTTAAGTAGTGGTGTTGTTGGCATTTCAAATGGTATAGTAATATCAATTAATAATAAAGCACTGGATGTAATTGGGGTAAATTACAGTAATGCCATTAATAAGAAAATTGTTGATTATCCGGTTTTTTGGAAGAATACATTAATCGCTGTGTTGAATGATAAAGAAATATATACGGCTAATAATCCATTAAAAGTTATTCAGAATTATAATCAACCCAAATTATTTACAATCAGTAACGATGAAATTAAAACAGAAGAAGGAAGCATTACAAATGTCTTAATAATAAATGATATCACTGAACAAAAACTTTTGGAAGATCAATTACGTAGAAATCAAAAACTAAATGCTTTAGGCAACCTTGCTTCTTCTGTAGCACATGAAATAAAAAATCCACTTAATGCAATAAAACTTATCATTGAATTAGTACGAAAAAAATTTCAACCCGCAAACAATCTTGAAAACTATTTGAAAAATTTGGATACAGTAAGTATCGAAATTGATAGAGTTAATAGAATTATAGAACAGTATCTTCAATTCAATAAAATGCCTGAGCTAAGATTGAATAATGAGAATATTAAACACATTGTGGGTGAAGTTTGTGATCTTTTCAAATCTGAAGTAATTGATAAACAAATCTTGCTAACTTGTAATGTAAGCGATACAATATCTCTAATATGTGATAAGGATCAAATCAAACAAGCATTGATTAATCTAATAAAAAACGCCATCGAAGCAATTGAGAAAAATGGTAAAATTAATATAAGTGTCTTAAAAAACTCTGAATTTATAGAAATATTAGTTGCAGATAATGGGAAAGGAATACACCCTGAAAATCTTGATTTTATTTTTGATCTTCATTATTCAACAAAAAAAAGTGGAAATGGAATTGGGTTATTCATTGTACAACAGATTATCTTAGCGCATAAAGGAAAATTATTTGTTGAAAGCAGTCTTGGTATAGGTAGTACATTTAAAATACAATTACCGGTGAATGCATAATGTTAAAATATAACCTACTATTAGTTGAAGACGAAGCTGCACAAAGAGAAGTATTATCAGAGCATTTATCTAGCGATACTTATTCAGTTTTTTCTGCAGAATCGGCTGAGCAAGCTCTTAACATTTTCCAATCAAAAGTTATTGATTTAGTAATTACTGATTTTAATCTTCCCGAAAAAAATGGTCAATACTTGATGGAAAAAATATTATCGATCAATCCTTTTACTCCGATAATTTTAATTACTGCTTATGCTAAAGTTGATAATGCAGTAATGGCAATGAAGAAAGGCGCTTTCGATTATATTACTAAACCAATTAATATTGATGAACTACAGCTTGTTATAAAACGAGCCCTTGAACATAAAACTCTTAAATCAGAAAATTTACATTTAAGAGAATCGCTGCAGTCAGAGCATTCATTAAAAGGGATTATTTCTGCCAGTAAAAAAATGGAAGAGATTCTGAATTTAGCTGGCAGAGTAGCTGAATCTAAAGCCTCAATTTTAATTAGGGGTGAGAGCGGAACGGGAAAAGAAGTTCTTGCAAAAGCAATTCACTTTAGCAGTCGACGAAGTGAGAAACCATTTATTGCATTTAACGCAGCAGCACTTTCTCCAACTCTAATTGAGAGCGAGCTTTTTGGACATGAAAAGGGAGCTTTCACTGGAGCTGATAGACAGCGAATTGGTAGGTTTGAACAATCGAATGGAGGAACAATTTTTATAGATGAAATTGGCGATATTCCACTTGAATTGCAAAGCAAATTTCTTAGAGTACTTCAAGAAAATAATATAGAAAGGATTGGGGGAAATGAAACGATTGAAGTTGATATTAGAGTAATTGCTGCAACTCATAAAAATCTTGAGCAGATGATTCTAGATGGAAAATTCCGGCAAGATTTATTTTATCGTTTAAATGTAATTACAATCGATATTCCTCCTCTCCGTGATAGGAAAGAAGATATTTTACCATTAACAAATCATTTCATAAAAAAATATTCATCCATCAATAATAAAAATGTGGATAACATTTCTAAAGAAGCATTCAGTCATTTGATGAAGTATGATTTTCCCGGAAATGTGCGAGAACTGGAAAACATTATTGAAAGAGCAATTACTCTCAGTAGAAGTAATCAAATAGTTAGTGATGATTTTCCACAGAATATTTTTCAGTCGGATTCAAAAACTCAAAAAATAGTTGGTTCAATGGAAGAACAAGTTGAATCATTAGAAAAAAATATGATTTCTATTGAACTCAAGAAATGCGGTGGAAATCAAAGTAAAGTAGCAAAAAATTTAGGTATTACTGAACGAAAGTTACGTTACAAAATTAAAAAATATGGATTAATTTAATTTTACAATTTTGTAAGAATGACATACAATTTTGTTGAAATGCTAAAAATTTTATCCTCTAACAATTTCCTTTTCTGAGAATTTACTCCACTTTTAATAAAATTCTTGATCCAAAGCTTTGGCATCTTAATTGTGACAACTTCGAAAAAACAAATCATTTTCAGGGAGACACTAACATGAAGAAACTAAAAAACATTTCGTTTATCCTCGCAGTTGTTGCTCTTTCTCTTTTATTTATCCAAACTACAAGTAATGCACAATCCATTGGCGATAGGCTAAAAGGTCTTGGAATTGATATTCCATTTATTGATAAGGATGGTGATGGAATAAATGACCTTTTGCAAAATGGATGGGGATTAAGATTTTTAAACCGTTGGCAGCACAGACAAGATTTGTGGGATCTTTTAAATGTTGAAATTATTAAAGGGGAAAACGGTTTGATGGTTGATACTGATGGAGACGGAGTTGGAGATATTGCTTTCAGAGATTTTATTAAGAGTAAAATGGATGAGTTAATTGATACAAATGGTGATGGAACACCAGATACTCCTTTAAAAGACTTACTTGGGAGAAGATTTAAAGGATTTGATAGAGATGGCGATGGTTTACCAGATCGATTAAATCATGATGAAATGAAAGAGTTAATGCAGCAAATGAAAGATTGGCGAGATCAAATGCGTGAAAGAATCAAACAAGGTTTACCGCCATTTATTGATGCTAATGGTGATGGAATACCAGATAATCTTCCAGAAGGATTTAAAATGCGCGGTTGGATGAAGGGGAAAAAATAAAATTTCTCACGCTCAATCCCTCTTAGAGTAGGGAACACAAAAAGTTTCCTACTCTTTTATTTTGTATAAAAATTGTTAGGGAAAAAATGAAAAAACAAATATTCTTATCCATGTTGATTTTTATTTCGGTGTTTTTACATACAAACACTTATTCACAAACAAACATTCTTTTCACTTCTTATTTAATACGAGACGACAACACATATAAAAATCGGTCTGCTCAAAATGAATGGATAAATAATACTTCATTTTTAATTGGTCACAAACTTGGCGGTGAATCGTTCCAATTGCAAGGTTATTATAATGCTGATTTTCTTTTATTCAATAATAATACTGACCTCAACAATAATTCTCATAAATTCGGTTTAAACGGAACCTGGCCAGGTGATGATTTATCAGTTATTGTGAGTGCTTATTTCAAAAAAGAAAATTTCAAAGAATTACTGAATTACTACAATGTACAAAAATTAAATTTAGGACTTAACCTTTTACACACCCCAGATTTAGCTAATTCATTAACCGCTGGAATCGAAGTAAATAGGGAGAGTTATTTAGAGTTTTCAGAATTGGATAACATTTCTTATAAAATTAGCGGCATGTATCAAAAATTTTTTCAAAGCAAGCTGAGTGTTACCGCACAAGCAAATGTTGGTCTAAAAAATTACATTAATCAAACTGTAATAAATTATTTTGGAAGTGTTGGTGGTTTGGGTAGAATGTTGCGATATCAAGAAGATCCTATTCAATCAACTATTTTTTCAATCTCAACTTTAATTGGTAAATCAATTTCTCCTTCAATGGGGATAAGCTTAGGTCTTGGGGGCCAGTGGTTTTTAGGGGACCCAATTCAGTCATATTCTAATGGAATATACTATTACACCGAAAGCGATTTATTTGATGATCCTTTTTCATATCAAGACAAATTTGTTTCACTTCAATTAACAAATCAATTTGATGTAGACTTTCAAGGTAAAATTGGAGTTAAATTTCAGACAAAAGATTATTTAGGAACTCCAGCATTGGATAACCAGGGGAACTTGACAAATAATACACGAGAGGATACTCGAAGAGAGTATTTTTTGATGGTAACTAAAAAATTCGAAACTTCATGGACATTCCCAAGTTCTGTAAGTTTATTCTTCAATTTTATGTTCAGAGAAAATCCTTCGAATGATCCTTACTATGATTTTGATGATCATGTGTTCCTTTTAGGATTCGCTGTTGGGATGTAATAATTTTTATTCTTGTATTGGATGAACCCAGTTTTGAGTTCATCCAATAAGAAATTAAAAACCAATTTTACTTAAGATATACCATTTTTTTTGTTCCGGAAAAATTACCAGCTTTTAATGTGTAAAAATATAATCCACTTGGTAATTGACCAGCTCTGCCTTGCATTGAGCGAGGCGAGGAATTAAGAATTGTGAATTGAGAAAAATAAGTTCCTGGTTGTTTCAATTCATCAACAAGTGTTGCAACTTCCCTTCCGAGTATATCATAAACTTTTAATGTTACCCACACATTGTCATTTCGAGGAGACCTAGTTGATGAGAAATCTTTTAGATTCCTCGTTGCACTCGGTATGACATA
>VGVY01000056.1 GCA_016873835.1 Ignavibacteria bacterium | reverse complement strand
TGGATTGCTGATACAATAAGTGTTAATCATTATTCAGATTCGCAATATATATTGCAAAGCATAACTAGTTACTTAAATTATAAATATGTTTTAGGGACAAATATTGATTTTAATCGAAGAAGAAATGTTTATTACTTTATAAAAGGTGATTTCAAAAATTGGACAATTATTGATTCGATAGTGATTAATGTTTCTAATTCTACATTAATATGGGGGGATCTTAAACTTTTTGCAAACAAGAATGGGAACTTATACTCCGCTGGTGTAATGGGACTTTGGGAATATCAAAATTATATATGGAAACATGTTATTTCCGCCAATGCTCCTTTGTACGATGTTTACGGAGTAGATGAGAAATATGTTTTAGCAGTAGGTGATTTTTTACAATTCTATTTTTACGACGGGAGTACTTGGCAAGATATGAAAAAATTATTAAACCATAATAATAGTAATGTTATTAATATTTCTGTTTGGACAGATGGAAAAGAAATATTTATATCAGGCATATTAATTGATGAAATACAAAAAACTATAGTTTGGCATGGTAAATAATTTAAGGAGGTAATAGAGTAAAAAGAAATAATTAACAAGAGAGAACGGTGATTGCACACCGTCTCTCTTAAAGCAAATAAAATTACAACTTCGTTTGTTAGGCCACTCACCTAATTTGAAGCAATAAACACAACACGGAATAATGTTTACTACTGGTTTGACCACTGGGAGTTTGAACAAAGCAATATTGGTTCCTCCAATCCATTATATAGTTACCAACGGCTACACAGTTGATTTGCTTTATTATGATGTAAGAGCGTTTTACTATCCAAATTATTCAGATGAAGATTATGAGGCTGTTTTCGGAGAGATGGTACCAAAGATAAATGAAAATAATAATAGTACTGTATCAACAAGCGAAGAGATACCAAAAGAATATTCAATATCAAACTATCCTAATCCATTTAATCCAAGTACAACAATTCAATATGTCATTCCGAGTCCGATTGATCGGGCGAGGAATCTTCAAGATTTCTCGTCGACATCGTCTCCTCGAAATGACGAAACACATGTGATTTTAAAAGTTTATGATCTGCTTGGAAGAGAAGTATCAACATTAGTAAATGAAAACAATCAAGCTGGTTATCACAAAATTGATTTTGATGGAAGCAAATTAACGAGTGGAATTTATATCTATTCAATTAAAGCAAATAACTTTACACAATCGAAGAAGATGATATTAGCCAAATAATTTTGTAACCTAAATTGTATATCAAGGAACGGTTCTTGACAACAATATAATGATACATAACGTAGGGAACGGTCTCTGACCGTTCCACACAATTCTCCTTGACAGCAACAATGCCAATTTGAAATTACTTAACTGAATCAATAACTTGTATTACAACTAATCAAAATTTTATTGATGAAAAAATTAATTCTGGTTTATCAATTAGCAGTTTTTGTAATACAAGTTTTTCCTCAGCCAAAAACAAACTTACAAATCATTGAAACACTTATAGAGAAGTCAATTACATCAATCGATTCCTTATTTAGCAAAAACACACAAAGATTATATCTTGAATATATTTCACCACCTTCCTATTTAATATTAAAATCAAATGTATTGACATCGTTGGTTAATAATGGGTATGAGCTTAAGTCTGAAAGTCAAGAAGGCATATCTAATGTTCTATACTCAATTTCGAATGTGATTGTAAAATATTCTGAATCATTTAAAACTGGATTCTTTGGCAGTTTGATAACAGAAAGGACAATTAGTCTTGAAGGCACAGTTGCAGTAGAAAAGTCCAATAATCTTTTGCCTTCTAAATTTACCTATTCATATCGAGATACGATTAATGTTGACGAAATAAGCAATGTAGAAAATGATGGTATAGAATTCACAAAAGCACCAGTACCATTGCCTAATATTTTCTCGAATCTATTGGAACCAATTATTGTAGTGGGGACTTTAATTGTTACAATATTTTTACTTTTTGTTGTAAGAAGCAAATAAATAGCACTTTTAGCCTAATTTATTTTTTCACAGAAATTCTATTTTAATTATTTTTGTATTACTACTTAAAACTGGAGAACCTTTTGACTTATAAGAAGTATTTAACCATTATATTTTTAACGATTGTATTCTTCTCAGGTTGTTCGTCGAGTGTTGATACAAGTCAATTTACTGCCGAAGAATATTTTAATTATGCACTCGGACTTTATAATGATGAAGATTATGAAGTTGCAGTAAAAGAATTTCAAAATATTACATTGCAGTTTCCCGGAAGTGCAGTTTATGACGATGCTCAATATTATTTAGGAATGACATATTTCCAACGCGAACAATTTTTACTTGCAGCTTATGAATTCAGTAAGTTGATTCGAAATACGCAAGCAAGTCCGTTTGTACAAGATTCACAATTCATGTTGGCAGAATCATATTATCAGCTTTCACCTCCTTATCCTCTTGAACAAGCTTATACAAGAAAAGCAATAGAAGAATTTCAAGCATTCATTGATTTTTTCCCATCAAGTACAAAAGTTGATGGGGCAGAAAAAAAGATTGTTACGCTAAATAATAAACTTGCGGAAAAAGAATATCAAAGCGCAGTTATTTATGAAAAAATGGAATTTGAAAGAGCTGCAATTAAGTATTATGACCAAGTAGCGGAAATGTACCATGATACAAAATTTGCTCCTTTAGCTCTTTACAATAAAATAAAGATTGAAGTAAAAAAAGGAATGATTAACGAAGCACTTGCAGACATTAGTACTTTTTTAAGCAGATATCCGGATGATGCAAATGCGCGTGAGATTCAACAATTAGAAGCTGATTTAACTCCAAAAAAATAATGGAAGAAAAAAAACGAATAATTAAGAAAGTGGCTGATTCAGTTGTAACTATGACTGAACTTGTTTTACCGCATCATACAAATCAGCTTGGCAATTTACTTGGCGGTCAGCTGATGCATTGGATTGATATCTGTGCTGCTTTGGCGTCGGCTAAACATTCACAGCATGTGTGTGTTACTGCTTCTGTTGATAGGATTGATTTTCATCATCCAATAAAATTGGGAAATGTTGTAACTTTAATTGCATCAGTCAATAGAGCTTTCAAAACTTCAATGGAAGTTGGAGTTAAAGTATATGCAGAATCGCATATTGAGGGTACAAAGAAACACTCGAACACAGCATATTTAACATTTGTAAGTGTTGATGAAAATGGCAAACCAACAGAAACTTTTGAGATTTTACCAGAAACTGATGATGAAATACGAAGATATGAAGAAGCACTTAAGAGAAGAATTGCTCGCCTTGAAAACAGAAACAATTCTAATTAAAGTTTTTATTCCCTTATTTCTCCTTTTTACCAATTTAACCGCACAAATTTCAATTAATGGATTTGGGAAATTATCCGAATTTCCTACAAAGGAGAGCAATACTAATTTCTTTGCTACTGATATTAATAATGATGGCTGGCGTGATTTATTATTGTTTAATCCGCAGACAAAAAAAATTGATATTCAGAAATATGAGAAGGAAAAATTATCCCGAACTAGCGCGCATTTTTTGTCATCTCAAATTACAGATCTGAGATTAATAAACAGCGAAGCAAAGGGGAAAAAGTTTTCATACATTTCTCGCGCAAATCGAGAATTAGGCATTCTATCGATTGATAAAAAAGGAGTCCCTTCAATCCAATCAAAAATTAAATTCGAGTCATATCCATCAAGCATTGATGTAAGTGATATTGACGGAGACAAAAATTCAGAAATACTTATTTCTGGAAATTCATTTGATGGGATTTCGATTGTTTCATCAACTAGAAAACTATTAACCGAGAAAAGAATTGTTAAAAATAAAATCTATACCTCATCAAAATTTATTGATATTGATTACGATGGATATATGGATATTGCAGCAGTGGATCTATTTTCTAAATCAATTGTTTTTTTTGCCAACAATAGGTTTGGAGATTTCAGTGTTGTAAGGTCTATTGGTTTAGAATCTTCAGTAATCCAATTTGAAGTAATAGATGTAAATAATGATGATTTAACTGATATAATTTACTCAACTGCATCAAGTATTGAAATCCTATTTGGTGATTCTGTTTCAACATTTCTAAAACGAATAAATATAAATTGTGATGCTCTCCCTAGTAAAATTACGATTTTAGATTTTAATGCAGACGGGTTGAACGACATTGCATTTTTAAATAATGATTTTGGAACTGTTCATATCGCTTTTGCAAAGGATAATGCAAGTTTTTATAAACCCGTGTTGTATGTACAAAGGACTGGCTTGGTGGACATTACTTCTTTTATTGATAGAAGAGGGCGTACTATATCATTATTAGATAAATCTGGAAAAGTGTTGTTTATAACCACCGTCAAGCAAAGCGATGAAAATTTTTCCTTTTCACTTTGTGTAAAACCATCTCTAGTTGGTGGGTTTAATCTTTATAATGACTCATCGAAAGATGTTTATTTTATTGATGAGTACAATAATAAACTAAAAGTGCTTATTTCAAACAGCAAAAAGTTTTTAGATTCATATTATGAATATTCACTTCATCAAAAACATAGAAATGCTTTTGTAGATGAAACTCAAAAATTTATTAAAACATTTTACTTTTATACCCGTGGGAATAATAGCATTGAGATTTTACAGATAGATTTTGTAAAAAATCTTTTTTCAAGAAAAATATTATATGCTGAAGGACCAATCGAAGATTTAAAAATTTCAGCAGATCGGTTGAAAGACAGACAGTCGATTGCAATTCTTATTAAGAAAAAAGATCAATTAGGCATACAGACATATGACTTTCGAGATTTCAGATATGTTGATTCCGGTTTTGATAAGCTTGCAGAAAATGTTCTTTCCGGTTCTTTAACTTTTGGGATTTTCAAAGAAGTATTTTTTCTTGATGAATATTTAAATGTTATTTGGTTTCATAAAATTATTTTTAATAAAAGAATTGAAAGTCGGGACAGAATTTTTCGAAGTAGAATTGTTTCGAAAAATAATTTAAATGTATCGCTTAAAACTTTCGAGGATAAAACCAGGAAAGAAAACATCACAATTTCTGCAATTGAACAGCAAAGAAATTGTGAATTATATATTATTCGCGGAAAAGATTTCGATAAGTTAGAAATTGGAAGTTTTTCTGTTAATCCAGACATGATTACATATCTTGATGAAGAAAATCATAATAAATTATTTTTATATGATCAAATGAGCGGTGTTTTAAAATCTATTTCACTCAAACCAAACTCAATCGATCGGAGAATTAATAATGCCTTTGTATCCAAAACCATCAATAGTTATATTGTTGATAAATTAATTAAAAATAGGGAATACTTAATTTATTCCGACTTTTCAGACAATCTAATTAAATTCAATGTCATTAAATGAAAAAACTCCCTTTAGTATTTATACTTCTGTTCGTTAATTTCATAAATGCCCAAAATCTCGATTCACTTTTTTCAGAATTTATGAGAATTAAATCACATAGCGCTGATAATAAAATTAAGCATTTGACTTCAGCACACGATTCAATTAAATGCAGTTTTGGAATTGTCAATGATGTGAAAACTAATTTCAACTATTTTTCAAACGAACAGCAAAGTTTATTAAAACAGTATTTATCAAGACCAGCAACAGATACGAGCATTGTTTCACTCTCGGGAAGGTTTAGAATTCACTTTAAGAAATCAGGAGCCGAAATTCCAGGATACAGCGTTACTGAATTAGCTAAAGCTGCTGATTCAACATACAATTATGAAATCAATAATTTAAAATATCTACCTCCTCCTAATGACGGCACTATGGGCGGAGATAATAAATATGATATTTATCTTGTAAATTTAACCTCTGGACTATATGGTTACACTGAATTTGAAACGCAATTAACAGCAGATACCTATACAAGTTTTATTGTAATGGATAATGATTTTTCATCCCATTACACTCAAGGAATTGATGGCGCTAAAGTCACAATTGCTCATGAATTTCATCACATGATTCAACTTGGCAGTTATATTTACCGAACAAGCGATCAATTTTATCACGAGCTTACTTCCACTGCAATGGAAGAGTTTGTATATGACAGCATTAATGACTATTATGCTTATATAAGATCTTACACTGATAAAACTCACCGAACTTTTTCTTCTAACAATGGATACAATCTTGCTATATGGAATATATTTTTAAAGGAACGTTTTGGGGCTGATATTATTAAAAGAAGTTGGGAACTGATGAAACAGAAACGAGCATTGAATGCAATTGCAGATGCTATTGCTGAATATGGCTCTACATTTAAAACGGAATTCAGTCTGTTTGGTCAATGGCTCTATTTTACCGGTTCTCGTGCTAAAGCAAACAAATATTTTGAAGAGGGAAAAAATTATCCTTTAGTTAAACCATTGATGGTTAATAATTTTGTAAAACCGCAGACATCCGTAACAATAAATTCAGAACCGGCTTCTTTAAACTTTCTTTTATTTAACAACAATGTTTCGTCAAGAGTTGATTCGTTTGTAGCTATAATCAGCAATAATGATGTTACAAATGCTGTAAGTAATGTAACGAATACCCTCAATTTCAAATATATTCTATCAGAAAATCAATCTGATGGTTTTAGAAAAATTCTTGACGGCTACTATTCAAAAGTTGAAAGTGAAAATACTTTCTTACTTGCTGAATCAAATATTTTTAATAATAATCCGACCGGTGATATAAACACTACAGAAATTAGCTATGTTTTTCCACAACCTTTCCGTTATTCTAAAAATATTCAGATTTATTTTCCGGTAGGAAAAACTTTAGAACAAACTGGAGAGTTGTATATTTATTCTACTGACATGAATCTAATTTATTCGGGAAATCATAAAATTCTATTGACAGATAAATTAGCTATGATTTGGAATGGATTAAATTCAAAAGGAGAAAAATTGGCGACTGGTGTTTATTTTTATGTCACTAAAACTTCAGATAAAACTAATAAAGGGAAATTTGTAATCTTTAATGACTAAGTATACACTACTAATCGGAAGTCTAGAAAAGTATTTTGGAAGAAGACTTGTTTTCCAAGGAGTAAATGCATCTTGGGAATCGGGTTTTGTTTATGGAATTGCCGGGTCAAACGGATCTGGTAAATCAACTTTAGTAAAAATTATTGCTAATCTTATTTCCTCAGATCGCGGTAAAATTATTCATAAAGAAAATGATAAAACAATTTCAAGTGAACAACTTCATAATTTTCTTGGATTCCTCTCACCCTATCTTTTTTTATATGATGAATTTTCTGCTGAGGAAAATCTAATTCATTTCTCGAATATTCGAGGAATAAAATTTAACAAACAGCTATTTGATGAATTGATGAATAAGGTAAATCTATTTGATAGAAGAAGCGATCTTGTTCGTGGATATTCTTCAGGCATGAAACAGCGGCTTCGATTTGTATTTGCACTTCTTCATCAGCCGCGGTTAATTATCTTTGATGAACCTACATCTAACCTGGATAGCGAGGGGAAGGAAGCTGTGTATAAAATTATTGATGAACAAAGAAAAACAAATTTATTAATCATTGCTTCAAATGATGAGAGCGATTTAAATGTCTGTAATGAAATATTAAACATAGAAGATTATAAAAAATAAACTTTGCGGCTTTGCGTGGGAGAGTACATCGCAAAAACATCAAGAACAACAAAGATCTCAAAAAAGAATTAAAATGAAATCATATTCACTTTTCAAAAAAGATTGGCTGTCGGAACTAAGAACACGTTACGCAGTGAATGCACTTGCTATGTTCATTCTTGTAACTATAAGCGTAATATTATTTTCTATTGGCAGCGAAAAGATAAGTGAGTATCTCACGGGCGGCTTGCTTTGGATTGTAATTTTCTTTTCTGCTATGTCTGGTTTATCACGAGCGTTTGTATCAGAAGAAGAAAGAAACACAACCATGACACTGCAGTTAATTGCAGCTCCTTCAACAATATTTTCCGGCAAGTTGATTTTTAATTTACTCCTCGTCTTCTTAATGAATTTTGCTATAACCATACTTTTCATAGTTTTATTTCCATCATTTGCTTTAAAAAATTTCTTGCTCTTTTTTATCTCCTTTGTTTTTGGCAATATTGGAATTGCAGTTTCATCAACAATTATTGCTGCTATTATTTCTAAAGCTTCATCAAAAGGAACTCTCTATCCAGTGCTTTCATTTCCAATTCTTCTTCCATTAATTCTAACTTTATTGGAATTAACAAAATTTGCTATGGACGGAAATTCGGTTGAAGCCTCTTTTGTAGAAATAGCAGTTTTAATCTGTTACGATGTAATAATGCTCACCGCTTCATACCTTTTATTTGATTTTATCTGGAAAGAGTGATTTTCATTGATTTTTAGCCGTTGTTAATAAGCCCTTCTATTGCTAAATTTGATTCACTTTTACTTAATTACTAAAAAAAGGAAGATCTGTGATTAATTGGAATGTTGATCCCGATATATTTCAACTAGGACCTTTCACTATTAGGTGGTACGGACTCCTTTTTGCCGCTGGATTTATTATCGGTTACCAAATAATGATGTATGTTTTCCGAAAGGAGAAAAGAAACGAAAGCCACTTGAATGATTTAATCTGGTATATGATTTTAGGAACAGTTATCGGCGCTCGGCTCGGTCATTGCTTCTTTTATAATCCGTCATATTATTTAGCAAATCCATTGGAAATACTTCAAGTCTGGAAAGGCGGCTTGGCAAGTCATGGTGCAGCAATCGGAATTTTACTTGCAATCTATTTCTTCGTTAATAAAAGAAAAGAATATTCTTATTTATGGCTGATTGATAGAATAGCTATTACAGTTGCACTTGGCGGTTCATTTATTCGTTTGGGTAATTTGTTCAATTCAGAAATTATTGGGAAAGCAACAGATGTACCATGGGCATTCGTGTTTGTATCAGTTGATAATGTTCCTCGCCACCCGGCTCAACTTTATGAAGCAATTTCATATTTATTGGTTTTTATTATTCTATTAGTTGTATACATGAAAAATAATAATAAATTGAAAAATGGTTTTATGCTGGGATTGTTTTTAATTCTAGTATTTGGATTTAGATTCATTGTTGAATTCTTTAAAGAGAATCAAACATTTTTTGAACAAGGAATGGCTTTAAATATGGGTCAACTGCTCAGCATTCCTTTTTTCTTGTTCGGAATTTATTTGTTAGTAAGAAAGGAAAAAAAAGTATTAAAAGTTTAATTACAAAAGCGAAGGGTAAAATGAAAAATAAATTTCTAAATACTGGTTTAATATTAATTATTAGTTTACTATTTGTAACAAATGAAGGTATCACTTTTTCACAAGAGAAATATAGCGTTACAATAGATTCCCTTCGTTATGATGGAGAGGTTCATATCAGAAATATTAGGCAATTAACTTTTGGTGGAAATAACGCAGAAGCATATTGGAGTTTTGACGACAAGCAATTGGTATTTCAAAGTGATTGGGATAAAATAAATAAACAAGGTTGCGATCAAATTTTTGTTATGAACTCGGATGGAACAGAAATTGAAAAAGGCGAAAAATATAAATTAGTTTCAACTAACAAAGGAAGAACTACATGCAGTTATTTCCTGAGTGATGGCAGAATTATTTATGCATCAACTCATGCTGCAGATGCAAAATGCCCGGAAACAGTAATGATTTCCGAAGGACGGTATGTGTGGCCATTGTATGATTCATATGATATTTATGTTACAGATTCAGATGGGAAAAATGAAAAAGTATTAATTGGTGGAAAAGGTTATGATGCAGAAGCAACCGTTTCTCCAGACGGGCGATATGTCATTTTTACTTCAACCAGATCTGGAGATCTTGATCTTTGGAGATACGATCTGCAAACCGGAGAATATCTGCAACTTACAAATGAACTTGGATATGACGGCGGTGCGTTTTTCTCAAGAGATTCAAAACAAATTGTTTGGCGGGCAAGCAGACCGAAAGGAGATGAAGCTGAATCGTATAAGCAATTACTTTCTGAAGGATTAGTTGAACCCAAAGCATTGAATATTTTTGTTGCTGATATTGATGGAAAAAATGCACGTCAGTTAACTGATTTGAAAGGAGCCAATTGGGCCCCGTTTTTTCACACCAGCGGTAAGAAAGTTTTGTTCTGCTCTAATCATCATTCAATTGATAAGGGCGGAAGACGGTTTGATATTTTTATGATTAATAGTGATGGAACTGGTTTAGTACAAATTACTAATTCTGGAATATTTGATGCGTTCCCGATGTTTTCTCACGATGGTAAAAAATTAGTCTTCTGTTCTAATAGAAGAGTTGATAGGAAACCAACTAGAGAAACAAATGTTTTTATAGCAGATTGGGTTGAAAATCCTTAATAATAATTAGGAACATGACAGAAAAAGACTTCATACAAAAATGGGTGGATAAAATTAAGTCGGAGTTAAAAAAATTCCCGGATGATTTTGTTCATAGTGATAATTTTGAAACGGTTTCATTACCTGTGAAGATTTTATTTTTAAATCCTCCATTATTTGGAAGTTACCAACTAACTGATGAGGCTGGCGATACTCATTATTCTACTGATGATATGTTTCGTGCAAAATATGTTTATTATGCAAGTAGAATGCGACCAGATTCTGTTCATATTCCGGTTGATCAGCTTCATACATATGAAACTGTTCGGGATTATGAAAGATATCTGGATGGATTCCTAAAAGAGATGGAAAAAGATTTCAAACAAATATTCCAAAAAACAAAAGGATTCAAAATTATCTCCGCACAAGTATTCAGCACACTAAATCTAACACGCACATAGATTGATCCAACTTAGCGATAACATAACTAATTACATTCACCAACATTTCGGCAGCGATTATTTAGAGAAGTACATAGAATATTTTAGCGGGGAATATAATCCCTTCCTGAGAATCTCCAACTTAAACTTTGATTCTTCAAGTACGTTATGTAACATTATCAATTATAAAATTGAATTAGTTCCAGTCAAAGAAATTGCAAGGGCATATAAAATAAAAAGTGGAAAAGAAATTGTCGGCAAAACTTTAGATTTTATTTTAGGCTCCTATTATATCCAAAGCTTATCATCAATGATTCCAGCAATTGTTTTGAATCCATCCGAAAATGATAAAGTACTTGATATGTGTGCTGCACCCGGTTCTAAAACTACTCAGCTTGCAGAGTTAATGAATAATAAAGGGACACTTATTGCTAATGAAATTTCTATGGAGCGATTGAAAAGTCTTGTTTTCAATATTGACAAAATGAATTTAGTAAATACTGCCGTTCTTCATAGTAAAGGTGAATTAATCAGTAAATATTTTGAAAATTATTTTGACAAAATTTTAGTTGATGCCCCTTGCAGTGCACTTGGAATTACACAGAAAAAAGGTGAAGTAAGTAATTGGTGGAATGTAAATAAAGCAGAAGGACTTGCAGAAATTCAGTATAAACTTTTAGTAAGTGCAATAAAAGCATGTAAAGTTGGAGGAGAAATTGTATACTCAACTTGCACAATCTCTTTGGAAGAAAATGAATTGGTTATTGATAAGATTTTAAGCAGTTATCCGGTTGATATTGTAGAGACTCAACTTCCAATTAAAAGCAATTCTGCATTTACTGAAGTTAATGACAGAAAACTTAATGCCGCCATAAGTAAAGCACGTCGAATTCTTCCATGGGAAATTGAATCAGAAGGTTTTTTTATAGTTAAGCTTAAAAAGATTGGCGAGTCAGAACCAGCGAAAAAAAATTTTGTTGAGAAACAAAAGTTAAGATTAGTTAACTCGTCACATAACCTAATACGTAAGAACATAATGAGTCTTTGCGATTATTACGGAATTGATGAAGCGATTATTAATAGCTATAAATTTATTACAAAAGGGAAAGACATTTATTTTGTAAATGATAATTGGGAATGCGGCAATTTAGATCTTTTTATTCGTGTCGGGTCAAAGTTCGGTTCTATTGATAAACACCAGACGATTCAACTTCATACATTAGCAGCTCAAACCTTAGATAGTGCAATATCAAAAAATATTGTTGTTCTGGAAAATGTTAATGAATTAGGCATTTATCTTAAAGGCGGAACGATTAAAAAAGATTTAAAAGAGTTTGGTCAGAAGGCAATTAAATATAAAAATAAAATAATAGGGACTGCATCATTATCTAAAGATGGTTTGAAAAGTCAATTTCCTCGAGCATTTAGAACACAAGAGATTATTTTATAAAAACAGCTCACGATTTAAATCGTGAGCTGTTAAAAAAATGATTACCGAAACCATCTCATTGGTTTAAAAAAGTTACATTCTTTTTTTTACACATCAAAATACATTTCAAATTCGTATGGATGCGGACGCAAAGCCATCGGTTTAATTTCTTTATCAATCTTATAATTTATCCAAGTGCGAATTACATCTTCAGTAAATACATTTCCTTTTAAAAGAAATTCATGATCTTCTGCAAGTGCTCTTAAAGCATGTCCTAAAGATTCTGGTGTTGAAGGAACATCTTTTAATTCTTCCGGTGACATATCATAAATATCTTTGTCAAGCGGTTCACCCGGATCAATTCGATTCATTATTCCATCCAAACCAGCCATCATTATAGCAGAGAATGCGAGGTAAGGATTTGCAGCTGGATCTGGACACCTAAATTCTATTCGTTTTGATTTTGGCGAACTTGAGTACATTGGAATTCTAACGGATGCGCTTCTATTTCTTTGTGAGTATGCAAGATTAACCGGCGCTTCATAACCAGGGACTAATCTTTTATATGAATTAGTAATTGGATTTGTAAAAGATAGAAGTGCTGCTGCGTGTTTTAAGATACCGCCAACAAAATAAAGAGCTGTTTCACTTAAACCAGCATAACCGCCTCCGGCGAAAAGCGGCTTTCCTTTTAACCATAAGCTTGTATGTACGTGCATTCCGCTGCCGTTATCACCAAAGATTGGCTTAGGCATATAAGTTACAGTTTTGTTATTCTTTTTAGCTGTGTTTTTTACAACATACTTAAACATTAATAATTGGTCCGCAGCTTTAAGTAATGTGTTGAACTTCATATCAATTTCACACTGTCCGCCGCTTGCTACTTCGTGATGCTGCGCTTCAACATCAATTCCCATATTGATTAAATTTTCTACCATTTCATTTCTAAGATTCATTAATTGATCTGTTGGAGGTACTGGGAAGTAGCCTTCTTTATATCTGGGTTTGTAACCAAGGTTGGGATTTTCTTCACGACCAGAATTCCATTTTCCTTCAATTGAATCGACGGAGTAAAAAGAAAAATTAGGACCAGAATCAAAACGGACATCGTCAAAAACAAAAAACTCAGCTTCGGGACCAAAGTAAGCTGTATCTGCAATCCCGGTTGATTTTAAATAAGCTTCAGCTTTTTGAGCAATATTGCGCGGACATCTATCGTACTTTTCTTTCGTCGCTGGTTCATAGACATCGCAAATTATAGAAATAGTTGGTGATTCAATAAAAGGATCGAAGAACATTGTCTTTGCATCAGGGATTAATAACATGTCACTTTCATGAATACTTTTCCAGCCGCGTATTGATGAGCCATCAAAACCAAATCCATCTTCAAAAGAATTTTCTTTTAGCTCGCTTGCCGGAACTGTAAAGTGCTGCCATTGCCCTGGAAAGTCCATGAATTTAAAATCAACGAATTTAATCTTGTTAGTTTTTATATAAGAAAGAACTTCTTGAACTGGCGAGACAGATTTTCCCATTTTTTCTCCTTTATATATTTATTGATGTAGTTTCTTTAATTGTAGATAATACAAAATTTGTGACTGTACGTGTTACTCCTTGCCATGATTGTATTTTACTAAGCAATTGTTCAAGTGATTTTGTGTCTTTAACTAATGCTTTCATTATATGTGAACCCTCGCCAAGAATTGCATGGCATTCTAAAATTTCCGGAGTTTTTTTTACATGCTCAGTTAATTTTTCATAATTTTTTGATGAATCCATTATTACAACAATAAATGCCATGAGATCATAACTAAATGAATGTCGGTTTAGCTTTGTATAGTAGCCTTCGATTACCCCAGCCTCTTCTAATTTTTTTAATCTTTCACTCAAAGAAGGGAGTGATAAACCCACCTTTTCCGCTAATTCACTTCTTTTTGTTCGTCCATTTTCTTGCAGCTTTTTTAGCACGTTAATATCTAAGTTATCAAGCATGATTAACCTCAATTATTTAGGTAATTCATAAATAATGACTGAAAATATAAGGGATAGATTTAATATTTCCAAATTGTTTATTTCTTATAATTTGCAAGAATTGCTCTTATTTTATGCCTTGTTATCTTATGATAGGTTGTTAATTTTGTAATAAAAAACTTATGGCTAAAAGCAAAACTGTTTGGTGTCTATTAATAATTGCATTTCAATTCTCTTTTGCACAAGTCGATCCCCAAATAATGGAGTTGGTGGCGCAAGTTAATTCAGACTCACTTTATGAAAATTTAAAAATACTTACTGGCGAAAAACCAATTACACTTTTTGCCGGACCAATATTTATTTCATCGCGACATAAAGATGATGTTGGCAACAGTTATGCAGCGGAATTTATTTATAGAAAATTTAGACAATATGGTTATGAAACTTATCGGCAAGATTTTCAATTTCCCGGTCAAAATATTTACGCATATAAACCTGGCAGTAAATTACCCAATCAACAATTAATAATTTGTGCGCATTATGATAATATGCCGCAAGGAAATAAAGCTCCCGGGGCTGATGATAATGGAAGTGGAACTGCTGCAGTTTTAGAAATAGCAAGATTATTAAAAAATGTAACCACTGATTACACTATAATCTTTGCACTTTGGGATAATGAAGAACAAGGGTTACTTGGAAGTGCTTATTATGCATTTCAAGCAAACTCGAGAAAGGATGTAATAATTGGTGTAATAAATCTTGATATGATTGGATACGATAGCAATAATGATATGAAAATGGAGATACATACAAGAGATGTAAAAGAATCAAATCAAATGGCTAGTAAAATTTCCAAACTAAATTCATTTTACGGGATTGGATTGAGCACTTCCATAGTAAATCCAGGATCAGCAAGCAGCGACCATGCATCATTTTGGAATTTCAATTATTCAGCAGTTTTATTGATTGAATCCTTTGCTGATTTTAATGCATACTACCACAAGCAGACTGATACAATTGATAAAATGAACAAAACATTTTATACAAAGAATACTCAATTAGCCTTAGCTTCTTTATGTGATTACGCTCAAATTACAATCTCATCACAAGAGTTAGAAATTCCAACATTATTTCAACTATTTCAAAATTATCCTAATCCGTTTAATCCAACTACAAAAATCAGATTTCAAATAAATGAAAGAGTGCATGTAAAACTTGTTGTATTTGATTTACTTGGGAATGAGATAGCAGTATTAAAGGATGAAGTAATGCATCCTAATCAATATGAATTACATTTTAATGCTGAGAGAAATAATCAGCATTTATCAAGCGGTGTTTATTTTTATGCTCTTTATGCTGGAAAGAATTTCTCGGTTAAAAAGATGATTCTTGCTAAATAACTTTGAGGCGCAATTTAGTTAATAAATTTTTTAATGCATCATTTGGGCGGGAAAGTTTTATTGTATAATTGTTGAACTCTCTTCTAATTCGGTACTCCTTCCTTAATTTATCAAAATACTTTGGTACTTGAATTTCAGTCAGCTCAACAGATTTTTTTAATAATTCACTGTCTGATGTTATATCATAAATGTGAGATGTAATTTTTAGTAATATCTTTTCAAATGATTCATTAGAATCAATTTCTATCATCTCGTTTTCAACTATTGGATAGTTAGGGACCCATTCTTGTTTAGCTTTTAAGAAGTCACAAAATTTTTTATAAATGTAATGCGTTCCGTTTAATTTTCCCTCGAGTGAATATCCGGCTATATGTGCCGTTGAAATGTTGGCATTCTTTATTAATTCTATATTAGGAGAAGGTTCATTTTCCCAAACATCAAAAACAATTCTCAGGTTATTTTTTTGTGCCATTATTTTACTAAGGGCATTGTTATCGACTACTGGTCCGCGGGAGCTGTTTATTAAGATTGAATCACGTTTAAGTAAGTTAAGGATTTTTTCATCAAGCAAGTGATAAGTTAGATCAATACCTTCAAGATTTAAAGGTACATGAAGCGTTACAATATCACATTTTAATGATTCTTCTAATGAGTTGAATTTTTGTTTCCCAAGTTTTCTATCTAAAGGAGGATCGTTAATTATAGTTTTAAAACCAATTGCCTCAAAAAATCTTGCTACCTTTGTTCCAACATTTCCATACCCAATAATACCGATTGACTTACCTTTAAAATTAGAATTAGTACTGTTATAAATTTTTGTAACAGCACATAGTACCCATTCAGCTACAGAAAAAGCATTACATCCGGCTGCGTCTGCAAATGAAATGTTTTGTGAGGATAAATATTTTTGATCAATGTGATCTGTTCCAATTGTAACAGTTCCAACAAACTTAATCGAAGA
>VGVY01000055.1 GCA_016873835.1 Ignavibacteria bacterium | reverse complement strand
TCTTAAAGAACTTGAATTCAGATTCAACAATAGAAAAGAAAATATTTTTCAATTACTCAATCAGATTATTTTTTGTAACAATTATAAAATCCTAAAGGTTAACTAGACCTAATTTTGCATAATTACCTTTATTTATTTCATTGAATGCAGCGCTACCCGATTACCTTCGCTATCTATAAATAAAGCCATATAACCAATCTCTTCGGAAATTAATTTTTTAGGTGCAATTACTTTTCCGCCGGCAGCTACTACTTTTGAAAGAGGAATTGCTAAATCTGGATTCGCATTTAAATAAATTAACGAACCATCTTGTGACGGTTTATATGGTTCCCCTTGAACTAAACCGCCGCCAACACCATCGCTTTCCATTGGGAAGAATGCCATTTTAAAACCGAAAAAATCCATTATTTGGAATTCTCTACCAAGAACTTTTGAATAAAAATCAACAGCTCTATTTAAATCCTCTACTGGAATTTCAAACCAGTTAAGAACATTTGCCATTTCTTTCCCTTTCGGAATAATTATTAATAAGTTAACACTAATTTTTTACTTTACTGAAACTACAAGCAATTCAAAATCGTCTGGTGTTAATTTGTCTTCTCTGCTGAAAGCGCCAAGTTTAGAGCCATAAATATCTGCTTTTGAAAAACCAATCGTTTTTAAATACCAATATATTTCTGAAGGCATAAAATATCTTTCATTGCAGTTCAAAGTTTTTATTTTTCCCAAATCGTCTGTTGCCGTTACTGTCGATTTTAATCTAAGGGTCATCAAATCAAAATTATCATTCTCAGTAACAACGCTTGTTGGTTCTGCATTCAAAAAATCTTTTACTGGGTGATATAAAGGGAAAAGTGCATTTAATGCGCTGAAAATAAATTTCCCCGATGTTTTAATAGACTTGAAAACGTTTTCCAGAATAACATAGTTCATTTCGTCAGTTTCCATCAATGAGAATGCCCCTTCGCATAACATTATTGCACAATCAAATTCTTCTTTGAAATCAAAGTTGCGAGCATCTTTTTGAATGAAGTTAACATCAACTTTTGCCAGCTTTGCTTTTTCTATTGCTCTTTCGAGCTGCGTTTCGGATAAATCAATTCCAACAACTGAATATCCTCTTTTGGATAATTCAATTGAATGTCTCCCCGTTCCGCACCCAACATCAAGTATTTTATAAGATTTGTTAAATTCAATTTCCTTTTCAATGAAGTCAACTTCGCCCAGTGTCCCTTTTGTAAATTCTTCTTCATCATATTTTTTTGCATGGTTTGTAAAAAGATCTTCATACCACTGTCTCATTTTTGCACCTCTACTTATAATTTTTTAATAGTTTTTTTCCTCTTGCTTTAATTGCCGGAGCGCCATTGATCATTTGTTTTTGTATTTCATCATAAACGCTTTTTTTAATTGCTTTATATTCCAACGAAAGATCAGCAAGAGTCTGCATACACATAACTTTTACAATTACGCTTTTTTCTTCATTCAGCCACATAAATAAAATTTCAGCTGCTTCTTCAACCTCTTCTTTAGTAAGGTGTAGATATCCAAGCATCATTGCGATATGCCATCGAACTTCTTTTTGCTCAAAGTGTTTTAAGTTGTTTAATATTATCTTCTTTTTCTTTTGGATGTGTTTTGGATATTGCTTGGCAACTTTTTCCACCGCATCAGCACATCGAGTCCTAATCACTTTGTCCTCATGAAAAATTCCATTGAATACTTCATCAAACAAATCCGGATCGCTTGTAACAAGTTTTACAACTTCGTTTGCTTTTCCTATTGATCTTAAGTCATATCCTTTCAGCAAATCATAAATTGTTGACATCTAATTTGCCTTCTCGATAGTTAAAAAATCACCAACTTTTATAATACCGGCTCCTTTGTGCAATAAATTTTGCCCGAACATAACTTTGTTATTAATTGTTCTGTAAGTTGCAAGGGTTCTCAATGGTTCAACGTTTTTTATTCCGGTGTTTTGATCGATCGTTGTTACAACACACCGAGAGCAAGGTTTGACCGGGTAAAATCTTATTTCGCGAATCTTAAAGCTTTTCCATTTATCTTCATCGAATGGTTCCCCGCCACAAAAAACTAGGTTCGGTCTAAATCTGTCCATCGGGATTTTTTCTTCGAGCTTATTATTTAAATCATTCAATGATTCTTGCCCGATAATCATAAATGGATAAGCATCTGCAAAGCTTACAATCTCATTATTGTGAGCATATTTTGAATCAACAAAACGGTTTGTGTTCTCAGGCATGTATACCAAGCTGCATTTTACTTTTAGCATTTCACTAAACCATTCATCTGCATTTTTATCAACATACTCTGCAACTACTTTGTCATTCCAAATGATAACTTCCTTCTGCTCATTGTATTCCGGCTTCAATGAAATACTGAGAGATTCATTCGTGTGTTTATTACTAAATACTAACTTTTTTTCTTTTATCTCTACATTAATATGTGACATTAGCGGATAAGTTCTTTGTGTAATAAATTTTCCATTTTCATCAACCAACAACCATCGGCGGTCATATTTGAATCCGCGGCTTGTAACTTCTGATTCTGTTAAACTTATTCCGCCTAATGATTTTACTGGATAGATTTTTATTTCTGTTAATTTTAACATTAATTTTCAGCTCGGAGAGTAATAATTGTGATTTCGGGTGTTGAGTTGTACCTCAAAGGTGCGAGCGACATTCCAAGTCCTCCATTTACAACTGCTAACATTTTATCAAACCAAAATGCTCCTTTAACATAAATTGTTTCAACTAAAGTTGGAGATAAATTTATAAACGGGAATAGAAAAGTAAGCTGTCCTCCATGAGTATGGCCGGCAAGATATAAATCATAATTATTCTTTTTTGCATAATCAATTAACAGATTCCGAGGTTGATGTGTTAAAAATATTTTAAAATCGCTTTTATCATTTCCGTTTGTAAGAGAATCAAGAGTGCTTTCATTTATTTTTACAACGTAAGTGTTTGTAACAAATGTAATCTTTATTTGAGCCTTATCAATATCAAGAGTGATTGAATTATTATCAATCATTTTAATGCTGTAAGAAAGAAGTGCGTCAGTAATTTCTTTTCTACTTTTTTCATATTTGTTTCTATATGCCCAATTATCGTGATCCCCTATACATGAATAGATTCCGTGTTTGCTCTTTATTTTCGAAATATACTTTGCACTTTTTTTGATAAATCTTGGAGTTGATGTAATAATATCGCCGGCTATTAAAACCAAATCTGGTTCTTCTGAATTCAAATGCTCTATAAAATTTGTTAATCGCATTTCGTTTGTATTAACGTCCATTTGAAGATCGGCAATTAATGCTATTTTAAAGTTGTCTAATCCATTTGGAAGTTTTTCTTTCTGAAACTCTATTTTCGATGTTGTCACAATTAAATAGTCGTAGTAAACTCTTATAGGTACATAAAAAATAAATATAAATGCTATTCCAATTTGAAGATAGGAAATGATATTTCGCGCCTTCAATTTATTCTTTCTATAAATTGGAAAGGTTATTAACCTTACTATATCTATTACAATAAACAGAATAATAACTTGAACCATATAGACAATTGAAACCCAAAACGGAAAGAGTATAAAAACCCTATAAAAATTATTTTCAAATGGGAATATTTGAGCCGGTTGTGGTCCGGAATAGAAAATCAAGTAAATCACCCCAGAAAGGGGGAACAGATTTAAAAAAGGAATGAAAACAAATAATATGTTCTTTTTTTCTTTTTGATCAAGTCTATAAGTAAGATAATCGGCCGAAGAAAAAACCTTCTTAAAAAAATAAAATTGAATAAAGAATAAAATTGCCGCAATAATTAGTATTGAGTAGACCGAGCGCATCAAATCGACGAGTTATTTTTTTTTGAAAGAGTTAATATATTCTTTTGTAAAGTCTGTCAAAATCAATCTCCCGCTTATTTCTGCGCGTTCTTCGAGAAGTGCGTCCCAATTTTCTGTCCCTTGCCAGAATATTTTTTTAAGCTGTTCTATTGCTTCAGGATTATAGCTTGCAATTTTTTTTGCAAGTTCCGATACGGCTTCATCAAGTTCATGATTATTTGCAAAGACCTTCGTATAAAGTCCGTTTTGCTTTGCCCAAAAGGCATCATGCCATTCAGCATCAATCGACATTGTAATAAATGCTGTCTTTCCAATTTTCCTTTCGACTGCCGGGCCAACCACAAATGGACCGATCCCAAGCAGTAATTCACTTAAACGAACAGATGCTTCGTTGGATGCGAGCGTATAGTCTGCAGCTGCGGCCAGCCCAACACCCCCTCCAACAGTCTTGCCATGAACGCGTGCAATAATAAATTTAGGGCATTTTCTCATTGCGTTTATAAGTCTGGCAAAGCCCATGAAAAATTCTTTGCCGCTTTTAAAATCCTTTATTGTCAACAACTCATCAAATGATGCGCCGCTGCAAAATGTTTTTCCTTCATCACTTCGCATCACTATTACATTTGCTCTTTTGTCAACAGCAAGTTTGTTAACTGTTTCTGTCATTTCTTTTAAAAGCTTTGAGGGAAGTGAATTGCTCTTGGGGTGTGAAAAACTAATTGTCGCAATATTATTTATGATATTCACATTAACTTTTCCGTTCTCCATCATCGCCTCCTATCAAATACTTATTTCTCGTTACTAACTATATATCTTATATCTGCGATATTGTCAATCAAAAAATTTGGTGATGTTTTCTGAAGTTCTTCTTTGGTCCGATATCCGTAAGTTACAGCACATGTAAAAGCGCCGGCATTTTTTCCACACTCAATATCAAGTTCGGTGTCTCCTACTATAACCGTTTCCGATACATTAGCATTTATTTCGCTGCATAGTTTAATTAATGGTTCGGGCGAAGGTTTGTGCGCTATTCCTGGACGCCTTCCCATAATTCCATTAAAATTATCATAAATGTTAAAATGTTTCAGAATTACTTCTGCTTGATCTTGCCCTTTTGTTGTTAATAAACCTAACTTCATCTTTTTTTCATTCAATTCTAAAATCAACTCCTTTACACCATCATAAAGTGTTGACAAATTTATGTAATCAAAATAAACTCTTTTATAGATTCCTATAAAATATTCGAAGTCCGGAACATTAAAACCAAATTCGGCAAAAATATCTTCGAAATGCAATCCGATCATGCGCATGAATCTTTCTCTCGGCATTTCGGTATTAATATTTAATTCCTTCAGCGAGCGAAGGGTCGCGCTGTAAATTGTGTCGTGAGAACGAACCAGCGTTCCATCAAGATCAAAAACTAAAGTGTTAATTTCCATAATATTTTATCCTGACCACGCTCCCAAAATCAACCCGCTTAGCATTAATACTATAAAATGATAGCTGGAATCAACAAGAAAGTGTTTGAAGGTTTTTCCTTCGAATAAAAAATTAACTGTCATTGTTGTTGCAGTAAAACCAATCCACACCATGAATCCGAGCCGTATTCCTTCTTCAGGTGTACCGGCATTAACATACCTTAATAATAAGGCAAGTACAAACGCCATTACAAGCTGCGCTAAAAAAGAAACTGAATATGCTTTGATTGGTTGAAAATCCTTCTCAAGTTCTTCTTCTGTTTTATCAATAGAAGCAACCCAAATTTTACCAAACAACATCGGGCTATACCATAAGGCCCCAATTCCCATTGCTACAATTCCACACAATAAAACAGCTATGTAATTTATTTCTCCATGTAGTTCCATTATATCTGTTTCCTATATTTAATTTCAATTACGTTTATTTTGATTCATCTTCATAAATTTTTGTAACTGGCTTCCCGTCGCTTAAATAGTATCCGCGATACATTCCGGAAGTATTAAAAGGCATAGCAATGTTGCAGTCTTTATCAATTGAAATAACTCCCCCGGTACCGCCAAGTTCGCCTAGTTTTTTTATTACAACTTCTTTTGCAGCTTCTGATAAAGAATAATTTTTATACATCATTAAATCTGAGATATCTCTCGCAACACCAAGACGAATAAAGTATTCGCCATGTCCAGTTGCAGAAACAGCGCAAGTTTTATTATTTGCATAAGTCCCGGCGCCAATAATTGGAACGTCTCCAACTCTTCCAAATTTTTTCATCATCATGCCTCCGGTTGAAGTTGCTGCAGCAAGATTTCCATTTTTATCCAAAGCAGCAGCGCCAACAGTCCCGCTCTTCTCTTGCTTTTTTCTTTCTTCCTCTCTTTGAATTGCGCGCTGATAAGATTCCCATCTTTCTTTTGTAATGAAATATTCGTTTTCAACAAATTCAACTTTCATCTCTTTCCCAAATTCTTCGGCTCCTTCTCCAATCATCATTACGTGAGGTGATTTTTCCATCACTAACCTTGCTAGTGAAATTGGATTTTTAACATGCCTAATTCCAGCAATTGCTCCGGCCATTAGATTTTTACCATCCATTATTGCGGCGTCTAATTCTGCAACTCCTTTTTCTGTGAGCACTGCTCCTTTGCCGGCGTTAAACAGCGGGGAATCTTCCATAATGCGTACTGCTGTTTCAACGGCATCCAGGCTTGTGCCTCCATTTTCTAAAATATTATAGCCGGCTTCAAGTGCTTCTTTTAGTTTATCATTATATGCAGCTTCTCTTTCCTCAGTCATATTTTTTTTCAATATTGTTCCAGCACCGCCGTGAATTACTATTCCATATTTCTGTTGAGCTGATATCTCCGTAATTATCAACAAAAGCAGAATTAAAAACAAAATTGGTCTCTTTAAAATTTTTGATTCGTTTATCATAAATGCTCCACCAATTAATGCCAATTGGATTAAGAAAATTGATAATTAAAATTATTGGATAAGTATTTTCTAATTTCTAAAACTGCTTCTTTGCTGTGTGTGTTTTTGTTCGTTGTCATTTCAACATAAGTCGAGAATTTAAGTAGATCAACAATTTTTTTTAAGTTTTCAGGAGAGTGCAATTTATCCTTTGATGCGCCAATGACAAGTACTGGTAATTGAATCTCTTTCAATCTATTCCAAACGGAATAATTAGACACTCCTTTAGCTGCTTTTTTTAGTTTCCATGGGTCGGCAAAATCTAAAACACTACTATATTTTTCATACTGGGCATAATCATTCTTTGTATCAAGACGGAATGTTTTTAAATACCATTTAACGTACGGCTTAAAAAAATTATACATGGGCGGATAAAAAAGCTTGATTAATATTTTTCCGTAATACGGAATTTTAAACTCGGCATTGGGCCCTACTAATACCAAACAGACTGGATTCGTTTTTAGATATCTACAGCAGTCTAAAATTGCCGTGGCACCTAAAGAACTTCCAAAAAAAATAAAATTGTTCTCTCTAAGATTAAGCTTAGATACTATTTCAACCAAATCCAGCCCAATTCTTTCAACGCTAAAATCTTTTTGATTAGGTGCTTTCGAAGAAATTTTTTCCCTTGTTTCAACATAATGCACAACAAAATCTTTTGTCATTTCGATAAGAACTTCTTTCCAGCCGTCAATCATGGAAATCCAGCCAGGAACAAAGAGAACTTTGGGATTATTGTTTTCTTTAGGAGGTCTAAATGTGATTATTTTTAATGAAACATTTCCAGAAATATTAACCATCTCTTCGGCTATATCTGTCCCCGGGAAACAATATTCTGTTAAATCTTTTTTCATTTATGACATTTTAGAAGATTTATGTTAAACGCACATGAGATATGTGCCGTTAATGTTTAACTCTATCCTTATTCATTCTTTTGTACCAGCGTTTATTATTTTTATAAATATTTTTGTATTCCTTAAATAAGTTATCATATAATAATCTGTTTTGAGGATTAGGATTAAATGTTCTGTCGATTTTAATATATTTTTTAATATCGCTGAAAGATTTGATATAGCCCAAAGTCATGCTTGCCAGTAGCGCAATTCCGCGAGCACCGGCTTGCTGAGGATCTGAAACACGGTTAATTTTTCTGTTAAGAATGTCTGCAAAAATCTGACACCAAATATCGCTTCTCGCACCGCCGCCAACAATACTTAGCTCATCAACTTTTGAGTAAAGATTTTCAAGAGTATCCATCGCCCATCTTGTATTAAATGCAATTCCTTCAAATACTGCTCTTACCAAATGTTCTCTTGTGTGATCTAAACTTAAGTTATATAAACCAGCACGGACATAATCATCATCAAGTGGGCTTCTTTCTCCAAACATCCAGGGCGTAAATATTAATCCTTGAGCTCCCGGTCCGGCTTTAATAGCAAGTTCATCCAAAATTTCATAAATATTTCCTCGATGCCATTCTTCTTTCAACTGTTCTTCGTGATATAATATTTTATTCTTAAGCCACTCAAGGCAAATACCGGCCGTTTCTTGATGAGCCATTCCCAAGTAATACTTTTCAGGATATGCGCTTCCGATGCATCCGGTATAATGAGCTAAATCAATTTTACGTTTTGTAAAATGCCCGGCTACCCACCCGCTGGTTCCAACGCTGATGTGCATTTCACCGTCATCAATTGCTGCAGAGCCAAGTGCTGCAGCCGCTAAGTCTCCAGAACCATTGACAACCGGTGTTCCAGGCAGCAGTCCGGTTTTTTTTGCTGCTTCTTCAGTGATGTATCCGGCTATTGATGCGCTGGGTTTTACACTGCTCAATTTATCTGGTGTTATGCTTGCGTAATCACACAACTGCTTGTCCCAAACATTCTTATTTTTTCTTGTATCTAAAAACCACCAGATAACTGCTATATCAACAGAAGTAATAAAATTTCCAGTTAGTTTATTTATTATAAAATCTTTTCCATCAATGAATTTAAAAACCTTATTAAAAATTTCGGATTCGTGTTTTTTTATCCACAATATTTTTCCGATTTGATCTTTTCCGGTGTGGCCCGGTGCACCGCCAGTCATTTTCAAAAATTTGAGAAGCTTAAAAATATTATATCTCATTATTCTAGGCGGTGTCCATAAATATTCTCTCATAACATCTGCGCTTCTTCCATCCAGCCAGCTTATAGCATTGCGCAAAGGGTTTCCATCCCGATCCACGAGAACCATGCATTGAGTTTGTGTTGAGAATGTCATGCCTACAATATCTTTGGGGTCTATTTTAGTTTTTTCTATTACCAGTTTCGTGGTTTCACAAACAGCTTCCCACCAGTCGATTGGATTCTGTTCTGCGTAGCCGGGTTTTGGGTGGTAAAGCGGATAATGCTTTTTAGCGGAATCGATTATTCTGCCGTCGGTTGTTACTATTATTGCTTTGTCTGCGCTTGTGCCCATATCATGAGCAATTACATATTTATCGGGCATTATCCTCCTTTTGAAAATTCAAATGCATGGCAAGATCAAGATTTTTTTTGATAAATGCATGAATTATTTCAAATTATTTAGATTGTATTGCTTCCCTTTATTCAATCAAAAAATTTTTTATTTTAAATCATCAGATAAAATTATTTCAATAAAAATAACTCGACTTCCATCCTTTGCTGTAATAATACCCTTGGAGGATTTATGAAATTCAAACATCTATTTCAAATGACTTTAATTATTGTACTAATCCCTATTTTGATAACTGCTCAAGCAAAAAAGAAAAAAGAGAGATATGAATTCAAACACATTTATGAATTAAAGACTACGCCGGTAAAAAACCAATCTAAAACCGGAACGTGCTGGTCTTTTGCAACAACCTCATTCATAGAAACGGAACTTATTAGAATGGGAAAGGGAGAAATTATTCTTTCCCCAATGTACTTTGTTCGATTGGCTTATCCGCAAAAAGCGGCACGGTATGTTCGATACCATGGCGACGCAACATTTGGTCCGGGTGGACAAGCGCACGATGTAATGAATGTAATTAAAAATCATGGATTTGTTCCAGAAGACAATTACAAGGGAATGAATATTGACGAAGATGAACACAACCACGGTGAAATGCATTCCGTTCTTGAAAATATTCTTTCTGCAGTTATAAAAAACCGTGGTGGCAAAGTTACTCCTCTTTGGCCAAAAGTTTTTGAATCTGCGCTAGATTTTTATCTTGGCTCAACGCTAAAAGAGTTTGATTATGCAAACAAATCTTATACGCCAATAAGTTTTTCTGAATCGCTTGGATTTAATCCAGACAATTACATAGAGCTGACTTCATATACCCATCATCCATACTTTTCAAAAATCGATCTGGAAGTTCCGGACAATTGGAGCAGAGATCTCTATTATAATATTCCAATTGATGATTTAATAAAAACTATTGATTATGCAATTGCAAACGGTTTTTCCATTGCTTGGGATGGGGATACATCAGAAAAAGAATTTGATAGAAAGAAAGGATATGCAATCATACCAATAGATGCCGATTCAATTAAGGAAGAGGAGGATGATAAAAAAACTATTGAGCCCTATAAAGAAAAAACAATTACCCAAGAAATGAGACAAGAAACTTTCGACAATTACACAACTACTGACGATCATTTAATGCATTTAACTGGAATTGCGGCGGATCAAACTGGCGCAAAATTTTATTATACAAAAAATTCCTGGGGAACCAAGGATAAAAAATATGACGGTTATTGGTATATGAGCTTGCCCTACGTAAAATTAAAAACGATCGCAATAATGGTTCACAAAGATGCCGTTCCGGCTGAAATCAAAACCAAGATTGGTTTATAATTTATAAAATAAAAAATGAAAAAAATTAAACATGATTACAAAAAAAATTTTTTTACTATTAATATTTTTTGCGGTGGTTCATGTCTCCGAATCCTGGGCGCAAGCAAAAAACGATTCGGCAATATATAACATTAGCAATTGCGTGAATATTTTAGATGCTGATAAAATCGTTAAAACTTCTGTTGGATATCAATACTGGTTTGTTGATAAGGATTTTATTGACGGCAGAACGCTTAAATTAAGTGTTGTCGCTCCAAATTCTGCAACCCACGAACCTCATTCCCATCAGGAGGATGAATTCTTTTTTGTTCTGGAAGGAACCGCGGAGTTCTTCTTAAATGGAGAAACAACGGTCGGAACCGCCTATTCAAGTTTTTATTGTCCTCCAAATGTTATTCTCAGAATAAAAAATGTCGGAGAAACAGAACTAAAATATCTTGTAATTAAAAAATACCCACGGGAATGAAATTTATTTCGGTTTGAAATGGATTATTGCATTCTATTTTTTTTATTTCGTAAACAATCAACTTATTTAGAAAGGAATCTAAAATGAAACGTGCATTAATAAAAAATATTTCGACTGTTTTTATTGTGCTCTCGTTTTCAACTATTACCGCACAATTGCAGCCAGCCTTATTAGATCAACAAATGAAAGATTTTTCAATGCCATCATTTGAAGGGAAAACAGTCTCTCTTTATGACTATAAGGGGAAAAATGTGTTGATTGTATTCCCAAGAGGTTATGCCGCCGAAGGAAGGTGGTGTTCAATCTGCAATTATCAATATGCTCAAATGCTGGATTTATTCAAAAAAGCTTCTCAGAAATACAATCTTCAAATACTTTACGTCTTTCCATACAGCGAAGAAAAATCACAAGCTTGGATTGATGCAATGCCGGATCAAATGGTTGCAATCGAAGAAATGAAAAATCCGAAAGACAATACTGAGAGAAGTTTAAGAAGAGCTGAATTTGCTAAAAATTATTTTACAGAAAAATATGAATTCAAAAAGGGAGAAGTACCAACTCCATTTCCAATACTAATTGATTCATCAAGAACCGTTTCAAAATCTCTTGGATTGTTTATGACAGAATGGGGCGGTTCAAAAGTTGATCAAAATATTCCGGCTGTCTATTTACTAGATAAAAACGGTGTGTTAAAATTTAAATACATCGGACAATCGACTACAGACAGACCGAGCACTAAATACTTGATTAATGTTATGGAAAAGCTTTTATAGTTTTGCAAAGCAAAAAGAGAGTATCTCAAAAGTTTTAATTTGTTGCCCTTAATCCGCCCCTGACGGATTAAGGGTCACAATAAAGTATTTTATTAGATGTTTCGCTTCGCTCAACATGACGCTTCCCTATTTTTGAGACACCCTTTTGCTTAAGTTGTTTCATCAGCCTGATTCAATGCTCATTTATATTAATTTCTTCATCTTTTCGATTTCATCTCGCAGAAAAGCTGCACGCTCAAATTCCAAATCTTTTGCTGCTGCCAGCATTTCTTCTGTCATTTGCTCTAATAATTCTTCTCTTTGTTCTTTTGTCATAAACCGGATAACTGGTTCAGCAACTTTTAAAAATGCTGCTTCTTCTTTTTCATATTCTTTCTTTCGAACATCGGCTATAGAAGTAGAAGACAAAATTTCTTCCACGCTTTTATAAATTGTTTTTGGTGTAATTCCATGTTTTTTGTTGTATTCCATCTGCATTTTTCTTCTTCTGTCGGTTTCATCAATGGTTTTTCTCATAGAAGAAGTAATTACATCTGCATACATTAAAACTTTTCCGTTCACATTCCGTGCAGTTCTGCCGGCTGTCTGCATTAATGATCTTTCGCTTCTTAAAAATCCTTCTTTGTCTGCATCAAGAATTGCAACAAGAGAAACTTCCGGCAAATCTAATCCTTCGCGCAGTAAGTTTACTCCGACAAGCACATCAAAATCGCCAATTCGTAAGTCACGGATAATTTCAACACGTTCAAGAGCATCTATATCGCTGTGAATGTAGCGGACTTTTATTTTTATTTTATCTAGATAATCTGTTAAATCTTCTGCCATTTTTTTTGTAAGTGTAGTAACAAGCACTCGTTCTTTTTGTGAAGTTCGTTTTCTTATCTCTCCAATCAAGTCATCAATTTGACCTTTAATCGGACGTACTTCGATTTCCGGATCAATTAAACCAGTTGGTCTGATTACTTGCTCAACATAAGTTCCTTGGCTCTTTTCAAATTCATAATTCCCCGGCGTTGCGCTGACATAAATTACCTGATTTACCATTTTTTCAAATTCTTCAAATTTTAATGGGCGATTATCAAGCGCAGATGGGAGTCTGAAGCCATATTCAACTAAAGTTTCTTTTCTTGACCGGTCGCCATTATACATTCCGCGGATCTGCGGCGCTGTAACGTGCGATTCATCTATAATCAATAAAAAATCTTTTGGGAAGTAATCGAACAGACAATATGGACGTGAGCCCGGCGGTCGGTTATCCATATGGCGAGAATAATTTTCAATTCCAGCACAGTATCCAATCTCACGCATCATCTCGATATCAAACTTCGTTCTCTGTTCTAATCTTTGTGCTTCAACATATTTTTCTTGAGACCAGAAATATTTTAACCTTTCACGCAGTTCTTCGTCAATTGATTTTATCGCTCGAATAACTTGATCCTTTGTTGTAACAAAATACTTTGCTGGATATATTGGCGCTGTGTCGACTTCGTTGATGGCGTTGCCGGTTAAAGAATCAATTATGGAAATTTTTTCGATCTCGTCACCCCAAAATTCAATCCGCACAGCTTCTTCATACTGATATGCTGGAATAACTTCAACTACATCGCCTCTTGCTCTAAAAGTGCCACGAGAAAAATCAGCATCGTTTCTTACGTAGTAGATATCAATCAGATTACGGAGAAGTTTTTTTCTTTCAATATTTTGTCCTTTTCTGAGAAATAAAATTTGTCTTGCATATTCATCCGGTGCGCCAATTCCATAAATACAAGAAACGCTTGCAACTATAATTACATCATTTCTTCCCTCAATTAAAGATGTTGTTGCTTTCAGGCGCAGACGGTCTATCTCTTCATTTACGGAAAAATCTTTCTCAATATATAGATCTCTTTTAACAACATAAGCTTCCGGCTGATAGTAATCATAGTAGCTGATAAAAAATTCCACCGCGTTGTTCGGAAACAATGCTTTGAATTCAGAGTAAAGTTGTGCCGCTAAAGTTTTATTGTGGGAAATAATCAGTGTGGGTTTATTATACTTTTGAATTACATGAGACATTGTATAAGTTTTTCCGCTTCCAGTAACTCCCAGCAACACTTGATGTTTCTGTGCATTTTTCAGCCCTTCGAATAATTCGTTTATTGCTTTCGGTTGATCGCCGGCTGGAGTATAATTTGATATAAGCTCAAAATTTGGCATTAATTTCTAATCACCAAAATATTGGTGCAGTTAATTCGAAACTTTACAAACTAATTTCTTAATCTTACTTCAGCGGCATGAAAATAATCATCGTGGAGATGACCTCTGAGTGTTACCCTATTTGTCATATCCATTCCTGGAGGCATTGATAAAGGCCCGACAACTTTAACCTGGCGTCCGGCTCCATCTTCAACATAAAAAACTGTACCGCCCGACTGATCGCTAATAAATCCTTTATCATGAAGAACTTTTACAATTATATCTCTGTTTGCATTGCTGTTGGTATCAAAATCTGAAAAGAGCCCAAGTTCATCTTTCGGACTGAAGTAAGAGAAATAAAGAATTAAAACAACAACAAGCCCCAACCCGGGTAAAATAAATTTCTGTAGTTTCATATTACTTTCTTAGTTTTTTGTAAATGGAGGGATAAATATAATACTTGACTGCCAAACAATACAAAATTTGTATAGAAAAAATCAAAAGCGGTAATGAATCTTCGAATTCATTATTTTTACAACTAAAATCAAGGAACTCTTATGAAAAAACTTGTGGTATTATTTTTAATTCTATTTTCAATTCAATCATTAGGACAAACTCCAGACTCACTTAAAAACAAATGGATTCCCTCTCTGGTTACCGGAGTTGGAATTAGTCAAATTGCATTTAGTAATTGGGTTAAGGGAGGCGAAAATTCAATTGCGTGGTCATTAATGGGTGATTTCAAATTAAACAGAGAAGAAAATAATTGGATTTTCAAAAATCAAATTAAGGCACAATACGGAAGAGCAAAAATTGGCGATGCAAATTACCGTACAACTGATAATGATCTCTATATTGAAAATGTTGCAATATATAATCTTGGCTGGGCGGTAAGTCCTTTCTTTTCTAATTCAGTTAGAACACAAGTTTCAAAGGGATATGATTATAAAGCGGCAAATTCTCCAAATATATCAGACCTATTCGATCCGGGATATATTACACAAACAATTGGTTTTACTTATGACAAATACTCAAATGTAATAACTCGTTTGGGTTTGGCGTTTCAAGAAGTTGTAACAAGTAAGTTCGCTCAATATTCTGATGATCCAAAAACTTTGACTGAAATTGAAAAGTTTAAATTCGATACCGGTATTGAATCCGTTACTGATGCAAAATTTCTACTTGCAGAAAACATGCTTTATGAAAGTAAGCTCCGTCTCTTTTCTAGATTCGAAAGTCTCGATGTGTGGGATGTTCGTTTTGATAATGTAATAACGGCAAAAGTTAACAACTGGTTAAATGTAAATTTCACTTACCTTATTATTTATGAAAAAGCTCAGTCTGTTAAAATACAGACTAAGCAAACATTACAAATAGGAATTGTTTACACTTTATTCTAAATTGTTCAAGAAAGACTGATGACAATTAGACAAGCACAAGAAGAAATTATAAAAGAATTTGAACAATATGCCGATTGGGAAGACCGATATAAAAAAATTATTGAATACGGAAAAGGTCTTCCCGAATTAAGCGATTCATTCAAAACAGAAAAAAATAAACTTGCCGGCTGCCAATCCCAAGTTTGGATTAATGCACGTTTAGAAGACGGAAAAATAATTTTGGAAGCAGACAGCGATGCCTCTATTGTAAAAGGACTAGTTGCGCTGCTAATTAAAGTTTATTCCGGTCATACACCGGATGAAATTCTTTCCAATCCCCCAGATTATTTTAGAAAAATTGGAATTGACAGCCATTTATCGCCAACCAGAAAGAATGGGCTCGGCGCTATGATGAAACAGATTCAAATGTATGCTGTTGCATTTAAAGCCCTTGGTGACAAACAAAAACATTAACGTGAAAAATCATTAATGCTGATGAATCAAGCCAGAATCTAAACATTGATTGCATTCGAATTGAAGTGTGGTGTGAGTAATATTAAATTTTTCTTTGAGCAGTTCTTCTATCTTTTTTCTTAGCAAATCGCTTTCGCTTATTTTCATATCGTTTATGTTTACGTGCGCTTCCAAATGAATATCATTATCACCAACCATCCATAAATGAATGTGGTGAATGTCTTCTACTCCATCAATAATTACCACATCATTTTCAATTTCTTCAATCGATATGTTTAGCGGCGCTCCTTCCATTAGGACATGAATTGCTTCCCCAAGTATATCATAACTCTCTTTAATAATATAAAGTCCTATTAATATTGTAAGAAAGGGGTCAATCCAGTTAATATGCCAAATTGCTATGGTTATTCCGCCAATAATCACCGCAACAGATGAATAGGTATCTCCCAGTAAATGTAAGTATGCAGAGCGGATGTTCAAGCTATCCCTCGAAAATTTTTTAAGCAATACAACCGCCAACAAATTTGCAATCAATCCTATAAAAGCTACAATACTCATAACACTTGCATTAATCTCTTGAGGTTCCATAAATCTTAAAACTGCTTCATAGAACAAGTAAACACATATTACAATTAGGACCGAAGCATTAATTACGGCTGCAAGAATTTCTGCGCGCTTTAATCCAAATGTGTGTTTAAGTGAATTCTTTTTCGATTTCAGCTTTAAGGCTATATAGCTGATAATAACAGAAATGGCATCGCTAAAATTGTGAAGTGCGTCTGAAATGAGAGCTAGACTGCCCGAGATTATTCCACCAATTATTTCTGCAATTGTAATAACAAAATT
>VGVY01000054.1 GCA_016873835.1 Ignavibacteria bacterium | reverse complement strand
CAATTTATTTCTTTTCGATTTTGTTTTTAGGATTAAGACCAACTATGACATTATTTTATTTAACAATGTTAATATGTATTGTAATTTATTTTTATGTTGGTTCAATATTCGAAGAGAGAAAACTTGTAGAAAAGTTTGGAGAAAAATATTTGGAATATCAAAAAAATGTTCCAAGGATTTTCCCAATAAAATTTTTAATGAAGAGGTAATTATGAAAATTAGATCAACTACAATTTTAGGAATAATTAAAGATGGCAAAGCTGCGCTTGGCGGAGATGGTCAAGTTACGCTTGGCAATACTGTAATGAAACACAATTCAATGAAAATTAGGAAGCTGCTTGATGGAAAAGTATTATGCGGATTTGCCGGCTCAACTGCAGATGCTTTTACTCTGTTGCAGCGTTTCGAAGAAAAACTTGATCAATTCCGTGGAAATGTGTCTCGCGCAGTTGTGGAATTAGCTAAAGACTGGCGGACTGATAAATATCTCCGTCGTTTAGAAGCAATGCTGGCTATTGTGTCAGAAGAAAAGGCCTTTATAGTTTCTGGCACTGGAGATGTAATTGAACCCGAAGATAATATAGTTGCAATCGGATCGGGCGGAATGTATGCAATAGCTGCTGCAAAAATGTTAAAAAAATACAGCAACCTTTCTGCAAAAGAGATTGTTCAAGAAGCATTAAAGACTGCTGCAGAAATTTGTATTTACACTAACGATAAAATTATTGTGGAAGAAATAGGAAAATGAAAAAAAATAAACAGAACAATAACGACTTAATGATACACCTTACTCCAACTCAAATTGTAAAAGAATTGGATAAATTTATTATTGGTCAAGACGAAGCAAAACGAGCAGTAGCAATTGCTCTTCGAAATAGATGGCGCCGACAAAAAGTTGTTGAAAGCATAAAAGAAGAAATAATGCCGAATAATATTATTTTGATTGGGCCAACCGGAGTAGGAAAAACAGAAATAGCACGAAGATTAGCTAAGCTTGCCGGAGCCCCTTTCGTAAAAGTAGAAGCTTCTAAATACACTGAAGTCGGGTATGTCGGCAGAGATGTTGAATCAATGATTCGCGATCTCGTTGAAATCTCAATAGGAATGGTTCGTTCTGAAAAAACCGCTTCAGTTCAAGAGAAAGCTGAGCGGCTTGCCGAAGAAAAAATTTTAGATCAATTAATTCCGCCAGTTAAAAAATCTGCAGTTGTAATTGACCAAGAGAATGAAAGCGAAGAAGTAAGAAACGAAAAAACCCGCGAATGGATGCGCGAAAAATTGCGTAGTGGTGAGCTTGACGACAGATTGATTGAGTTTGAAATCAATTCCCCGGCATTTGGAATGCAAGTTCTTAGTCCGATGGGAATGGATGATATGACAATGAATTTACAAGATATGTTCAGCAGTATGATCCCAAAGAAAAAGAAAAAAAGGAAAACTCCTATTAAGGATGCCAAAAAAATTCTTGCTCAGGAAGAAGCTGATAAATTAATTGATATGGATGCAGTTCAAAAAGATGCGCTTGAAAGAGTTCAAGAATCTGGAATAGTTTTCATTGATGAAATTGATAAAATTGCCGGAGCTAAAAGTCAGCACGGTCCGGATGTTTCCCGCGAGGGTGTTCAGAGGGACTTGCTTCCAATTGTTGAAGGGTCAACAGTAAACACAAAATATGGCGCTGTTAAAACGGATCATATTTTATTCGTTGCTTCTGGTGCATTTCATGTTGCAAAGCCATCTGATTTAATTCCGGAATTGCAAGGACGGTTTCCTATCCGGGTTGAGCTGAAAAGCTTAACCGAAGAAGATTTTGTTAAAATTCTCACTTTGCCAGAGAACGCGCTGTTAAAGCAATATTCTGCACTCCTTCATTCTGAAAATGTAACGATTAGTTTTGACGAAAGCGCTATTAAAGAAATTGCAAAAACTGCTGCGCTTGTTAATGACCAAGTTGAGAATATTGGTGCAAGAAGGCTTCATACTATTTTAACAACTTTGCTTGAGGACATTCTGTTTGATGTGCCTGATAAAATGCCGGAAGCCGCTATTGAGATTACCGGCAAAACTGTAAATAGAAAACTTGACAGCATTGTAAAGAACCGAGATTTAAGTAAATACATTTTATAAAAACTATATTGAATTGTAGATGCGCACCTTATACTTTTTTATTCTAATATTTTTCGTGGCGTGTTCTTCGGCTCCGGAATTAATTAACCTTGACCAGTCAAAAGCACTTGTTCAGGACTACTACGAATCAGGGCGTTTTGTTGCCGAAATGGTTAAGATCGTCAATGACGCAATTGACCAGATATCAAGCCAAGAGCTAAATGAAAATTCAACTGTTGTTCTTGACATTGACGAAACCGTATTATCAAATTATAATCACACAAAAGAAATAGGATTTGGTTTTCGAATTGATATATGGAATGAATGGCTTAAGCAAGGAAATGCTCAGGTTGTTCCTCAAATGAAAAGATTTTATGATTATTTAATTTCGAGAAATATAAAAATTGTTTTTCTTACCGGCCGTTATGAAGAAACCCGCGAATCAACTATCAAAAATTTAGTAGCTCAGGGTTTTACAAAATTTGATACATTAATTACTCGTTCTCATTCCGAAGAAAGACTACCGGCTGCAAAATTTAAAGAAGAAAAACGGATTAAGCTTATAGAAAATGGTTACGAAATTATTATGTGTGTTGGTGATCAAATGAGCGACCTTAATGGAAAGCATACTGGTTATAAAGTTAAACTTCCAAACTATCTTTATAAACTGGATTGATTTTGTATAATAAACTGTATTTAAAACAATAAGAGATGAAAACAGCAATTCTAATTGGTGCAACTGGTTTAGTCGGCACTCATTTACTCAACATCCTTATCTCTAATAATAATTATAAAAAAATAATCGTCTTCACGCGAAGAGAACTTCCAATAAAAAACCCAATGCTCGCTGTAAATTTGATTGATTTTGAAAAGATTAGTATGTGGAAAAACAAAATCATTGGCGATGATTTATTTTCATGCCTTGGAACAACAATTAGAAAAGCCGGAAGCAAAGAGGACCAATATAAGGTTGATTTTACGTATCAATATGAAATCGCTAAAGCAGCCGCCGAAAATGGAGTAAAGCGATGTCTTCTTGTTTCTTCTGCCGGAGCCAATCACAGTTCAAAAAATTTTTACTTGAATATCAAAGGGAAGCTCGAAAAAGAAGTTGAAAAACTTCCATTTGAAAACATTATTATTTTCCAACCTTCATTGTTGGTTGGAAATAGAGAAGAACCTAGAATTGGAGAAAAAATTGGCGCTTTTATATTTTCTCCTATTGCAGCATTAATTCCTCCTCTAAGAAAATATCGTCCTATTAAAGCTGAAACTGTTGCTCGCGCAATGATTAATTCGGCAAACCAGAAACAAAAAAATAAATTGGTTACTTTTGCATTGAATCAAATTTTTTCTGTCGCAAATAAATAATTATTATAAAAGATATGAACAAGATTCGCTGGGGCATAATTGGCTGCGGTGATGTTACTGAAATAAAAAGCGGTCCCGGATTTCAAAAAGCTGTGGGCTCAGAGCTTGTTGCTGTAATGAGACGGAATAGTAAGCTGTCCGAAGATTACGCCTATAGACACAAAGTTCCAAAATGGTTCGATTGCGCTGATACGCTTATTAATGATCATGATGTTGATACAGTTTATATTGCTACTCCCCCCTCTTCTCACAAAGAATATACTTTAGCAGCAGCAGTCGCCGGAAAACCAGTTTATGTTGAAAAGCCAATGGCACTTAATTACAATGAATGTGTTGAGATGGTTCAAGTGTGCAAAGAAAAAAACGTTCCTCTTTTTGTCGCTTATTATAGAAGGGCTTGCCCAGATTTCTAAAAATTAAATCTCTCATTGATGAAAAACCAATTGGAGAAATTACTGATGTAAAAATGACTCTGCGTCAACCTCCTACTGAAAACGATTTGAAAGGAATTGAAAATTGGCGCGTAGATCCCATGATTGCTGGATGCGGATATTTTTGTTATCTTGATTCCCATATGATTGATTTAGTTCAATTTTATTTGGGAAAAATTACAAGCGCACACGGATCGCACTCTAATGTTAGAGGGCTTTATCAAGCAGAGGATACCGTTTCAGCTGAGTTTGAATTCGAAACTGGAATTAAAGGTTACGGCAGCTGGTTTTTTGCTGCTGAGGAAAACATCGATCAAACTGAAATTATCGGAAAAAATGGAAAAATAATATATTCAAATTTTTCTAACAGCCCGATTTCATTAATTATAGATAATCATCTAGAACAATTTGAAATATCTCATCCCGAACATGTTGCTCAACCATTAATTCAAAAAATTGTTGATGAATTACTAGGCAAAGATAAAAGTCCAAGCAACGGGATTACCGGAGCTTCTGCTAGCTGGGTAATGGATAAGATACTTGGAAGAATATAAATTCTTTTCATCACCAAATACATCGAGGTTAAAATATGGCAACAACAAAAGAAAACTTAAAAGAAGCATTCGCTGGGGAAAGCCAAGCAAATCAAAAGTATAGAGCATTTGCAAAAAAAGCTGAGAGAGATGGATTCCCAAACATTGCTAAACTATTTAGAACAACAGCTGAGGCTGAAAGAATCCATGCTGAAGGACATCTTTCAGCATTAGATGCAATTGGTTCAACTGCTGAAAATCTTCAATCTGCCATCGATGGCGAAACATACGAATTCACAGAAATGTATCCTCCAATGCTTGAGATTGCAGAAAAGGAAAATCATAAAGCAAAGAGAATGTTTAATTATGCTCTTTCAGCCGAGAAGGTTCATGCTGAAATATACAAACTCGCTCTCGAAGCAGTCTCGCAAGGCAAAGACCTGAATATTAATGAAATCTATTTATGCCCGGTTTGTGGTCATATTGAATTGGGCAAGCCTACAGAAAAATGTCCGATCTGCGGTGCACTGCCCGAAAAATATGTTCAAGTTTAGATAACTTTTATTTTATCACCATGCTGAATTAATATTTCAGCATGGTGATTGACAAATTCCCTTTTAACAAAGCATCCAGACATTAGATTATTTATATTTGCGCCTAATAATTCTCAATTTACGGATTGTAAATGTCTTCAAAGAATTTCTCAGATATTCCAAAAACATATAACGCAAAAGACGTTGAAGATAAATGGTATCAGTATTGGTATGATCATAATCTTTATCATTCAGAAGTCGATGAGACAAGAGAACCTTATACAATAGTCATTCCTCCGCCAAATATCACCGGCATTTTGCACATCGGGCACATACTTAATAATACCATTCAAGATATTTACATTCGTTACAAAAGGATGTGCGGTTATAATGCATGCTGGGTTCCCGGTATCGATCATGCTTCAATCGCTACTGAAGCAAAGGTTGTTGCAATGCTTAAAGAAAAGGGGATAAGCAAGGACAATATTTCACGAGAGGAATTTTTACATTATTGCTATGAATGGAAAGAGAAATACGGCGGAATAATTTTTAAACAGTTGCGCAAACTTGGTGTGAGCTGTGACTGGCAAAGAGAACGATTTACAATGGATGACCACTATTACAAAAAAGTTGTTGATGCTTTTGTAAAATTATATAATGAGGGCTTGATTTATCGCGGCTATAGAATGGTAAATTGGGATCCAGTATCAAAATCTGCAATCAGCGATGAAGAAGTTTTTTACAAAGAGGTAAAAGGCAAGCTTTGGCATTTCAAATATCCAATTAAAGATTCAACTGATTTTATCATTGTTGCAACAACACGTCCAGAGACAATGCTTGGCGATACTGGTATTGCTGTCAATCCAGAAGATGAACGCTATAAAAATCTGTTCGGAAAAACTTTAATCCTTCCAATCGTAGGAAGGGAAATCCCTTTATTTACAGATAATTATGTTGATAAAGAATTCGGTTCTGGCGCCGTTAAAGTTACTCCGGCACATGATGTAAATGATTATGAAATGGGACTTCGTCATAATCTTGAGATGGTAAATATTTTTAACGAAGACGCGACATCAAATGGCAATGTGCCCAAAGAATTTCAGAATCTTGACCGATATGATTTGCGTTTTAAAGTTGTTGCAAGAATGGAAGAGCTTGGCCTTGTCGATAAGGTTGAAGAATACACAAATAATGTTGGCTATTCCCAGCGAGGAAATGTTCCTATTGAACCATATTTATCCGAGCAATGGTTTATGAAAATGGAAGAACTTGCCAAACCAGCTTTGCAATCTGTGCTTGACGGCAAGGTTAGTTTCTATCCGGAACATTGGGTCAAAACATATGAACACTGGATGACAAATATTAGAGACTGGTGCATTTCTCGTCAACTTTGGTGGGGTCACAGAATTCCGGTTTGGTATCACAAAGAAACTCAAAAAATTTATTGTAATTCTGAACCCCCTTCTGATGTTCAAAATTGGTATCGTGATGATGATGTTCTAGATACATGGGCATCAAGCTGGCTTTGGGCTCAAGATGTTTTCATTAACGACAAAGAACAAGCATATTATTATCCAACCGATCTTCTTGTTACTGCGCCTGATATAATTTTCTTTTGGGTTGCTAGAATGATTATCGCCGGCACTCATTTTATGAAAGCGATTCCATTCAGAGATGTTTATTTCACAAGCACAGTAAGAGATACCCAGGGGAGAAAAATGAGCAAGTCGCTCGGCAATTCACCCGATCCGCTCGATTTAATTGACGAATACGGAGCAGACGCTCTAAGGTTTTCTATGATCTATATTGCGCCTCTTGGTCAAGATGTATTATTCAGTTCAGACAAATGTGAAATTGGAAGAAACTTTGCCAACAAAATTTGGAATGCTGGCAGATTTCTTTTAATGAATGCACAAAATATTAATGTCAATCGTGATTTGGTTGATAGTCATTTAGATTTTACTGATCGATGGATCCTTTCCCGATTCGAAAAAACAATTAAAGAATTTACTGAAGCAATTAGCGACTATGAGATTAATAATGCAGTCAAAATTCTATATTCATACGTGTGGAATGATTTCTGTGATTGGTATATAGAATTTTCAAAGTACAGATTATATAATTCAAGCAGTGAAGTTAAGTCTGCGGTTATTTCACGGGCAATTTCACTTTTTGAAGAGATGTTAAAATTAGTACATCCATTTATGCCTTTTATAACTGAAGAAATTTGGCATCTTCTTAACGAAAGAAATATAGGCGAAAGTATTTCAACTCAAGAATTTCCAAAGTTTTACGGAATTGTTGTTGATGAGGTTGCAGAATTAAATGTTGAGTTTGTCCAGAATATAATAACTGCAATCAGAAACATTCGCGGAGAAATGAATATCCCTCCTTCGAGAGCGATTTCAGTTATTTTGAAAGCAGAAAACATTACGGACGAGCAAAGTATTTATATTAAATCACTCGTTCGAATTGATGAATTGATAATCAGTTCTGATGCACAGAAACCAAAAGGAAGCGCATCAGCAGTTGTGAAGGGGTGCGATATTTTTATCCCACTTGAAGGTATTATAGATGTTGAAATAGAGCGCACTCGAATCGAAAAAGAAATAATACGTATTTCCGGTTCACTTGAAGGAGTTAAAAAGAAATTGTCCCAAGAGGGGTTTGTAGCAAAAGCTCCAACTGAAGTGATTGAACGAGAGCGCACTAAATTGCAAGATTGGGAAAAAGCATTGGTAAAGCTTAATGAAATCCTAGCCGATATAAGTTAATCCCTTCTAATCAAGCTAACTCTTTCTCTTTTACCCTACATTTATAAAGTTTCCCTTTTTCTTAAAATTTTCTTAGTTTATGAACGAGTGTTCATTCTAATATTAATATGAAAAGAAAGAGTACAAAAAAAATTATTCTTGAGAAAGCATTAGAACATTTCTCTAAGCAAGGTTATGCTGGGGCATCAATACGGCAAATTGCTCGCTCAGTTGGAATCCGTGAAAGTGCAATATATAATCACTTCGAATCTAAAGAGGAAATTTTTTTAGCACTCCTCTACCAATTCAAATCACAAACAATCAGCAAAGAAATTCTTAATGATGAGCTGTTGGATCAACTTTCTAATCCTGAAAATTTCCTGAAAGTTTTTACTAGAAGGTTAATCGATTTTTGGAACACACCGCAAGAACGTAAATTTATCCGCGTTTTATTGATGGAACAGTTTACAAAAATTGGATCGTCTGAAATTTCTATTTCTGAATATTTAACCGATCTCCGTTCAATCTGCAAATTGATTTTCGGAGAAATGAGCAAGAATGGAATTATTAAAAAATTTGATACAGTAGTTCTTGCAGATGAATTTGCTGCCTTTCTTTTTTTATTGCGTTCAGAAAAAATATCTGGCGATGAAAAATTGCCAATAACTAAAATCTATGATCTCGCAGAAATGCATGTAGACTTTTTTTGGAATTCAGTTAAAGCATAGCAGTAATAAATTTCTTCTTTCTTATTTTTGCTCATAATAATATGGACTATATAATGAACTTACTCACCGAGCCAACAGAGGAAGATATTATTTCTGCGCAACAACGAATTAAAAATCAAATCCACAGAACGCCAATTCTTACTTCCAAATCTTTGAATGAAATTTTTGGATGTCAGATGTTTTTAAAATGCGAAAATTTTCAAAAAGTTGGTGCGTTCAAATTCAGAGGAGCGAGCAATGCTGTTCTTTGTTTAGCAGATAACGAATTAAAAAATGGTGTAGTTACACATTCTTCCGGCAACCACGCAGCTGCATTATCTCTTGCAGCAAAAATGAAAAACATACCAGCATTCATTGTAATGCCAAGAACAGCGCCCGAGATAAAGAAAACAGCTGTTGCCGGTTATGGAGCAAAAATTACTTTTAGCGAGCCAACAGTTAAATCGCGTGAAGAAACCGCGGCTAAAATAATTGCAGAAACCGGTGCAACTTTTGTGCACCCTTATGACAATTATACTATCATTGCCGGGCAAGCAACTTGTGCAAAAGAAGTATTTGAAGAACTTAACGATTTAGATTTTCTTATTTCTCCAGTCGGCGGAGCTGGATTAGTTTCTGGTTCATGTTTATCTGCAAAATATTTTTCACATAAAACAAAAGTAATTGGAGCAGAGCCAAAGGGCGCCGACGATGCCTTCCGTTCTCTACGTGATAAAACTATTTATCCCTCAGTGAATCCGAATACTATTTGCGATGGCTTACTCACACAGCTTTGTGATAAAACTTATTCCATTCTAAATAAGTATTTGAGCGAGATTATTACAGTTGATGATTCTTCAACTTTAAAGGCGATGAAACTAATTTGGGAAAGAATGAAAATAATTGTTGAGCCTTCGAGTGCAATTACGCTTGGAGTTGTTCTAGATAATCCGGAAAAATTCAGCGGTAAAAAAATTGGTTTAATTTTATCCGGCGGAAATGTAGCCTTGAATAAACTGCTCTGGTAATTTAAAGAGGCTGTCTTAAAAGTTATCCGCCCATCATTCGTAGGAGTGCCCGCTTCGAATAACAACAGCGAGGCAAGAAGCAACGAAAAAAACTTTTTGCAACAGATTTAAAATAGATTTCTCATCCATCTAAAGACGGATTCGAAATGACAATTGTCTTTTTGAGACAACCTCTTCAAAAATTATTTTGTACTGCTGTTCGAAAACTGAGTATTGTGCACTTCTTCCAATTGTTTCAAGACGTTTTCAATTTTTTCAAGTTTCGACTGAATTTCTTTATTGTCCGGCTTTAATTTAAGAGCTGACTGAAAATGCTTTTTCGCTTGCTGATAATTTTTTTCATTTAAATAATTTTCAGCTTGTTTAACATTATCTGCAAATGATTGTTCAATTTCAGTCGGAAGTTTTTTCATTTTAATTTTATCACCCTCAGTCTCGGTTAATACCTTTTTGAATTCCGCTGGATAACCGACGTTTTTAGGCTGATAATATTCATTTTTAACAACTCCGTCCATATACTTAAGTATTAAATTCTCGCCAAGCTTTTTCCATCTTTTTATTGTTGTTTCGGCCATTTCGATAGAATAGTTATTTAAAAATTCAATTGCATTCCGCTTTGATGTTTTCGAAAGAACTAATGCTTTAGATTCAATTTCTTCTTGGCGTACAAAAAATATTCCTTCTAATTCATTTTGCACATTGATTACATCATCAATCATTATGCTGTATTTAGGATAAACAAAATTCGATACAAAATTGAAAATCCAGAATGCTGAATCCCATGAAAATTGTGAAAGCGAACCGAGTCCTTGTTGGTAATTGTAGGGCAACTTAGTCATCGAAACATACATTGGGACATAAACTGTCATTCTTGTATCATCAACACCAAACCAAAGCAATCCGCCAATTTCATTCGGAAGCCATGAGCGAGATTGACTTATAAATGAAAAACCGGTCTGCGGCGTTGAGATGGGTCGTTCATTAAAATATTGTTGCCCTTCATATTCCCAGGTTAATGGTCTCCATCGATATGGCATGCTGTATGGGCCGGCAGCTAATCCTTTGGTCATATCAAGTTCTGTTCCTTGATAATGATCTCGCATTAATTCCTTAACATCTTCAACGCTTAACTTTTTATCAGGTTTGATATACAGAGGCATTCTTTCCATGCTCTCTCCGCGTATATAATCTATATACTTATCAATTGAAGCATTACATCTTCTGAACATTGACCAGACTCTTGCATCACAAAACCTTACAGCACCAAAACTGAGCGGATCATAAGCTGCTGAAAAACTAAATTCGGAATCCTTGCCTGAAAAATATCCTTTTGATCTTGCGAACGAGATAATATCTTTAGAATACAAACAGTTTTCGGGATCGTTCAATGGAAAAGTAGTAATTCTTGATGCATTTGCATGACCGGCAATGTATCCATCGGGGATTTTTATAGCAACCCAGTTAGCGCCTTTTACGCCGACACCTTTACCAATCATTTCCATTATCCATACTTCGTTTGCATCTCCAATCGAAAATGATTCGCCTGATGAATAATACCCGTATTCTTCAACTAACTCTGCCATTATTTTAATAGCCTCTCTTGCAGATTTTGCTCTTTGAAGAGTAATATAAATTAAACTTCCATAATCTATAATGCCTTCTGGATTTTCTAATTCACTTCTTCCGCCAAATGTAGTTTCGGCAATCACAACTTGATATTCGTTCATGTTTCCAACAACATTATAAGTTTCTCTTGCTTGTTTTATTCTGCCTAAAAATTTTCCAGTATCCCATTCATACACATTCAGCCAGGTTCCATCCGGATATTTAGCGGCAGAGAAATAATAAAGTTCGCCATAAAGGTTGAAAGAGTCTGCAGTATAAGTAATCATTGTTGAACCATCTTTTGAAGCGCCTTTCGAAACCAAAAGATTTGTACAAGCATTAGTTTCAAGAGCCGCAACTGTAATGAATCCAATCAAGAATGTTATAAATATTTTTTTCATGTGTCCTCTATTATATTTCGAAAAGGTTGTAAAAATTAACAAACCAAAAATAAAGATTTTTAAGGTCGAATAAAGAGAAATCGGCATCGCTTTTGGGGTCAGTTATTTACAAAAACCTCAATTGCTCTTGGAATACATTCGATTTCAATTGGAGTGGCTTCCATTAATTGTCCATCGGGTGTTAAAATTTTATTAGGTTCGGTTTCAAACTTGAATTTTCTTCCTTTAAAAATTTCCACTTCATTCATTGAAGAATGAGTCCCTTTGAAAATTTTTGGCAAGCACTGCAAAATTCGTGTTCGAGATATTCTATTTAACAAAGTTACGTCCAACATCCCATCATCAATTTTTGCTTGAGGCGCCATCCAAAAATCTTTGCCGGTATATTGTGTGTTGGAAACCTCTACAAAAACATTGTTGCGCTCATACAAAGTTCCGTCAACTTCCATTTTGAGTTTGTATGACTTCAAAATTATTGTTTGATAAAGCACACCAAGAATATATGACAAATTTCCAAATGCTCTCAATTTAAAAGCGGTTCTGCCAACATCTGTTACAAACCCAAATCCTAAAATGTTAATGAAATAAAATTTTTTTTCGTTAGATGTAAACATTCCAACATCCACCATTTTAGTATTCTTCGATTTCACGGCAGCGATTGATTCTTGCCATCTATCTGGAAAGAGATTAATGTCTCTTGCAAATGCATTTCCTCTTCCGATTGGTATAATTCCGATTGGAATTCTTTTATTAGAAGAATTCGCAAAATATCCATTAACTAATTCGAACAGCGAGCCGTCTCCGCCAGATACTGCAAGCCCATCAAATTTATTAAAGTCGAGCGTACTTACAAGTTCAGTAGCATGTCCTGGATATTCTGTTTTCACTGAATGCAGTTCTATTTCTTGATTTTCAAATTCTTTAACTATCAACGAAAAATATTTTTCTCCGTTTTTATGACCGGCTGCCGGATTATTTATATAAAAGATTTTCACACTTTTCTCACTTTGATTATATTAATTAAAAAGTTGAGTTGAATATACCCCTTTCTTTTACACATGCAAAGTGAGTCTGAAATTTTTATTTTAGCGTTATCTCAAAAAAGTTTAATGAAGAAAATAAGTATCATATTGTTTTTTCTATCTATTTTCGCATTGCATTCTTATGCCCAAATAGACTCAGGATTTAAGATCGGTCGATTAAAATACAACGGCGGAGGTGATTGGTATAATGATCCTTCGGCTGAAATAAATCTATTGAAATTTGTCTCTGCAAATACTAACATAAAAACGAACCCGAAATATGAGTTTGTAGACCTAACCGCCGGAAATATTTTTGCATATTCCTTTCTTTTTATGACCGGACACGGCAACATTGTTTTTTCTGAAACCGATACAAAAAAATTAAGAACTTATCTAGAAGGTGGGGGATTTTTATATGTGGATGACGATTACGGATTGGATAAATCATTCCGTCGAGAAATAAAAAAAGTTTTTCCAGAAAAAGATTTAGTAGAACTTCCTTTTAATTACGGATTGTACAATTGCATGTACAATTTCCCAAGCGGTCCTCCAAAAACACACGAGCATGACAACAAGCCGTCTCAAGGGTTCGGGATTTTTGCAAATGAAAGATTGTGCGTTTATTATACTTATGAAAGTAATCCGAGCGATGGGTGGGCAGATGCAGATATTCACAAAGACCCACCAGAAAAAAGAGAAGAAGCATTACGTTTTGGAACCAATATTATCGTATGGGTTTTAATGAATTAATATCATTGCCATGAAAAGTAAATTCGAAATTAAAATAGAAAACAAGTTAAAATCATTCATCGAACGCGAGAAGCGAAAAGATGGGCTGATAAAATTTTTTCGATTTCTATTTATAGCTTCAGCTGCATTATTTGTCTTAATTATTTTGGAAAGTTTATTCTTCTTTGAGCCAAAACTAAAAACAATCCTAATTATTTCTTTAGTTCTGTTCTTTTTAATTTATTTCTTTTTATCAACCGTTTTGCCGATTCTTAAAGATTTCATTCACTATTCAGCCCCAAATTATGTTAACGCTGCTATGAAAGTTGGATCTCACTTCCCAGAAGTAAAAGATGAGCTTTCCAATGCTATTCAGCTGCTTAGTGATAAAGACGATCGATATTCAAAAGAACTTATTAATGCCGCTTTCGCACGTGCTTATAATAAATCTGTGAATTATGATTTTAATTCTATCGTGGATTTTTCCGGTTTTAGAAAAACTGCAAAATATACTTCGCTATTTATGATGATTTTATTGATACTGCTAATTTTTGTTCCAATATTAAATTTTTCAGCTCATCGCCTTATTAACTACAATAAAAGTTTTGCCCCGCCTCCTAAATTTTATTTTCAAATTCATCCAGGGAACAAGGAAGTAACAAAAGGTGAGGATCTCGAAATAAAAATAAATTTAGTTGGAGAAATGCAAAAGGAGATTAACCTTGCATTAAAATCTGAAGAGGAATCAGAGTTTGTTGACAAAAAATTAATTGCAGATTCTGCCGGCAGCTTTAATTATAAAATTCCTTCTGTGAATACTTCGTTTGAGTATTATGCTTTTGCAGAAAATATCGAAAGCGGAATATTCAACATTTCTGTTGTATCAAGACCAATTTTAAAAAATATTAAAGTGACAATAACCCCGCCAGCCTATACAAATCAACCACCGGTAATGCAGCAAGATAACGGAAATATCACCGCGCTTCCTGGCAGCAAGGTTTTGTTTGAGATAACTTCATCAAGAGAATTATCAAGGGCTGAAACCATTTTTAGTGATGGGGCGATCTCTCAAATGAAAATTTTGGGAGCTTCAGCATCCCTTGCGCTAAATATTTCATCGGAACGAGAATATTTCTTCAATGTTTCAGATATGGATAGAATAAATAATGCTAATCCAATCTCCTATTCAATAAAACTTCTACAAGACGAACCTCCATCAATTTCGCTAATTTCTCCAAATGAAAACGTAATGCTTGAATCGGAAGGAAAAATTGCATTGATAGCTCAAATTAGAGATGATTTTGGTTTCAATGACCTCTCTCTTAACTATAAACTTCAAACCTCTAAATACCGTGCGGTTTCTGATAACTTTTCAACCATAAATCTACCTTTAAGAAAGAACTATAAAGAGGATGACATTTATTATACGTGGGATTTAGCTCCTCTCGTGCTCGCTGAAGGAGAAACAATTGTCTACTATTTAGCAGTTTTTGATAACGATAATATACAAGGACCGAAATCCGCACGAACCAATTATTTTACAATCCAAGTTCCATCTATTCAAGAGTTATTTGCTCGTGCGGAGGAAATACAGCAAAATGCCGAGAAAGATTTAACAGAAACGCTCAAGGATGCAGAGCATCTCAGTAAAGAACTCCAAAAAATAAGTGATGAATTAAAACAAAACTCGCAAGACGTTTCCTGGCTAGAAAAAGAAAAAATTGATAAGGCTGCAGAAAAACTTAAAGATTTATCTAATCGGGCAGAGGAAATTGCATCTAAGTTGAACGAAATGCAGAACGAGTTGATGAAAAACAATCTTCTTTCAGAAGAAACATTACAGAAATACAACGAATTGCAAAAATTGTTTGAACAATTTAACAGCGAAGAACTTCGCGAAGCATTTATGCGAATGCAGAACGCTTTGCAAAGTTTATTAAGAGATCAAGTGCAAATGTCATTAGAGGATTTAAAAGCAAACGAGGAGTATTTCAAAAAAAGCATTGAAAGAACTCTCAATCTCTTGAAAAGAATTCAAATAGAACAAAAAATGGACGAACTAGTAAAGCTTTCTGAACAATTAAAAAATAAAATCGATGAGCAAATTAAACGAACCGAAAAAAGCGAACTATCTGATAGATCCGCCAGAGAGTCATTGTCAGCTCATCAAGATAATATTTCAGAAGAACTGCAAAACATTGGGGGCGAACTGGAAAAGCTTGAAGAAAAAATGAATCAGTTTTCTGAAATGCCAAAAGATAAGCTCGATCAAATTAAAAGAAAATTCGATGAGCAAAAAAATTCAGACCTATCCGATGAGGCAATTCAAAAAATTAAACAAATGCAAAAAATGCAAGCGCTTAAGAATCAACAAAAGTTGTCGGAAAACATACACGGCATGAACTCACAGCTTCATGATCTCCAAGAGGCTCTTCAGCAAATGAACCAAATGCAGACTTTATTAGACATGATGAAAATCCTTGATGATTTAATTACTCTTTCAAAACAGCAAGAGGATTTAAAAAACAGAACTGATTTGCTCTTCCCGGGTTCAAAGGAGTTTAATAAATCCATTCAAGAGCAAAGCAACATCCAAAGTAATTTGAATAGAATTGTACAGAAAATGACGGCTCTCTCACAAAAAACATTTTCAATTACACCTGAAATGGGAAGATCAATTGGAAAAGCTTTTTCGGAAATGCAGCAATCAATTTCGTTTATGCAAAATCAAAATTCACCGAATGCGGTTCAAAAGCAAACCGAAGCAATGAAGTACTTAAACGAGGCAGCGGCGCTGACAAAAGGGGCAATGGATCAAATGATGAGCGGCGGTCAGGGCGGCGGAATGATGAGTTTGATGCAGCAGCTGCAGCAGATGGCTCAACAACAAATGAATTTAAACCAACTCACACGAATGTTAAATCAAGGGCAGCTTACACAAGAAATGATTGGACAAATGCAGCGACTTGCACAACAACAAGAAATTCTTCGCAAAGCTTTGGAACAATTGAATCAGGAGGCGCGTGAATCAGGTCAATCAAAGAGACTCGCTTCCAACTTAGATAAAATTCTTGAAGAAATGAAAGAGGTCGTAACAAATTTACAATCAGAAAAAGTTGATGATTCGCTGTTAAAGCAGCAAGAAAGAATTTTGTCGAAACTTCTCGATGCACAACGATCAATTAATGAAAGAGATTTTGAAAAGGACAGAAAATCAAATACTGGTCAAAATATTTCTAGACTTACTCCGACCGATCTTATCCATAGCACAGAAGAAGGTAAAAATCGATTGCGAGATGAACTAATGAAGGCAATCCGCCAGGGCTATAAAAAGGACTATGAAGAATTGATCAGAAAATACTTTGAAGCTTTGGAAAAGATTAATTCAAAAAAATAACCTACAGCACGTCCCAAAAAGCCTAAAAGTATTTTTATTTGAGAATCATTTCTTGAAGAGCAGAGCAAATAAAGTTAAATTGTATTTGAATATTAATATATAAAGGTAATTATGCAAAATTAGGTCTAGTTAACCTTTAGGATTTTATAATTGTTACAAAAAATAATCTGATTGAGTAATTGAAAAATATTTTCTTTTCTATTGTTGAATCTGAATTCAAGTTCTTTAAGA
>VGVY01000053.1 GCA_016873835.1 Ignavibacteria bacterium | reverse complement strand
TTGCTTGGAGTGCTTGCTACAATTAAATTCCAAGTAGCACCGCCATTTGAAGTATATTCTATTTTTACATTTTCAATATTTGTAGATTTCCATCGAATGCTTGAACTTGTTCCGGCATGTAGTTCCTCACCGCCATTTGGACTAGTAACAGAAATTGAAGGCGCTGGCTTAACCTTGAAAACGCCACTGTAATAATATTCTGTTCCACCCACCGGATCTATAATTCGTAAAACATTGTTATCAGAAACAATGTTGAATGTTGTTTCAAATTGGTTATTGTTCGGAATACTGTCTGCTATTGTAACCCAGTCTGAAGCTACAGTAGTATTTTTTGTATTTAACTGCACTCTTACATAATCAATTCCAGATGAATTCCACCGAACTGTATATCTATCACCAGCAAAAATTTCTGTTCCAGTAATTGGTTGAGTAAATGACAAACTTGCAAGAGGTTTAATTGTAAATACAGAACCGCTTTCAACAGTAGGAATATTATCTGCCGCGTCACTAATTCTTATTTTACATTGTGTTGAATTAATCGTCGGGATTATCCAGTCATAGGTACCAGAATTTGTATAGTTCCTTACAATTGAATTCCAAGAAAGTCCGCCATTTGTTGTAAAATCTAAATTGACTGCATTAATACCTTGCGAATTCCAAGTAATACTTCTAGTAGTACCAGCTTGCCATTTTTCTCCGCCTTTTGGAGTAGTAATTTGAATCGTCTGATCTATTTGATTTGTGATTGTAAAATTAGCATCTGAAACATCAGAAGGATTGCCAGTTCCAGCATCACTAATTCGAATTTTACATTGTAATGAGTTTAAGTTAGGAATTGAATTCCATGTATAAATACCAACACTAGGAGTTGAAGACACAATTGTTGTCCAAGTTGCACCACCATTTACAGAGAACTCAATCTCCACATTTTCAACACTTTCAGAAGTCCATTTAATATCTTTTGAAGATCCAGTATAAAAGATTTCTCCACCATTTGGTGAGAGTACTTTTATTGAAGGTTCAGGGATAATTGCAAATGGAGCATCGCTATCATCAATTGGTGAGCCGTCTGCCATATCAGAAATTCTAATTTTACAATTTGAAGAGAGTGTATTTGGAATTTGCTGCCAATTATAAACTCCAGTGCTTGGTGTACTGGCTACAATTGTTGTCCAGCTAATTCCATTATTAACTGTTAACTCAATCTTTACATTTGCTATGCCGGCTGCTTCCCAAGTAATATTCTGTGATGAACCGACTGGCCACTTCTGTCCTCCATTAGGGCTTGTTACTCTAATAAGTTGACTACCGAGAGCAACGATAGAGAAATTTTCATCTGAAACATCTGAAGGCGAACCAAGAACAGCATCACTGATTCTTATTTTACACTGCAATGAACTAACTGCTGGAATTGGACTCCAAATGTATAAGCCGTCACTTTCAGTTGACGATACAATAGTTATCCAAGTTGCTCCGCCATTTATAGAATATTCGATTCTAACATTTTCCACATTTGTTGAATTCCATTTAATACTAGTGCTAGAACCAGTTGTTAATTCTTCACCGCCATTTGGAGATAAAACTTTTATTGTTGCTTCAGATACAATGCTAAAGACTTTATCACTTTCATCAAATGGTAATCCATCTGCAGCATCCGATACTCTAACTCTACAATTTGTGGAAAGTGTATTTGGGATTCTACTCCATGTGTAAATTCCGGTACTTGGAGTGCTTGCAACAATTACATTCCAACTAATGCCATTGTTAACAGTATATTCAATCTTGACATTTGCAATACCCAATGCTTCCCAAGTAATGTCTTGAGAGGAACCCACAGCCCATTTTTCTTCACCATTTGGGCTATTAACTTTAATTGTTTGGCTGCCCAAAGTAATAATTGAAAAATTATTATCAGAGATATCAAATGGGACACTATCAGATGCATCACTAATTCTTACTTTACATTGTAATGAGAATATCGATGGAACTGGGCTCCAAATATATAAACCATCGCTTTCAGTTGAAGCAATTATTAAATTCCAAGATGCACCACCATTAGAAGTATATTCTATTTTAACATTTTCAATATTTACAGATTGCCATTTTATGCTTGCACTTGTACCTACATTTAATTCTTCCCCTCCATTTGGAGATACAACAGCAATACTCGCTTCTGGTAATATTTCAAACGGGTCAGTACTTTCTGTTGAAGGGAAACCATCTTTTGCATCACTAATTCTAACTTTGGAAAGTGTAGAAGGAGTATTCGGAATTGGACTCCAAGTAAAAACACCAGTATTTTTTTTATCAATCCCAATCAAATTCCATTTTTGCCCATTATTAGTTGTATATTCAATTCTTACAGAATCAATTCCAGAACTATACCATTTAATTTGTTTGGATGTACCAGCTTCCCACGCTTCTTTTCCAACTGGGGTTGTAATACGAAGACTTTCATTTGTGTTTTTTACAATCGAAAAAACTTTATCACTTAAATCACTTGCTTGTCCATCAAGAGTTGAAACTCTAATTTTACATTGATTGGAAATTTTATTTGGCACTGGGAACCAATTATAAGTTCCAGTGTTTTTTGTACTGTCTACAACCGATCCCCAACTAAATCCATTGTCAGTTGTGAATTGAATTCGAACGGATGCAACATTATCTGCATTCCATTTAACTTCCCATGTAGAACCCTCTGGAACAGTTTCATCACCATTAGGAGAAAGTACTTTAATTGTGATTGTGGGTTCTTCAGTTTCGGTGGGAGTTTCTTTTAGTTTACATGAATAAATGATCAATATTACGGTGAGAAAAGCAAAAATGATTCTTTTCATAACTCCCTCATAAAAAAATGCAATTTTGGGGTAAAGTCTAAGTAAATATAATAAAATTAGATTATTTTAATAATAGTTTTTTTTCAATAAGCGTGCCTATTGTTTTTATTTACAATGGCGTGCAGTAAATCACTTGAGGCATGAAATCAAATAATTCTTACATGTTATTTTTACTGTTACTTTTCAATTGTATTTTTTATGCTCAAAGACCCCTACCGATTAAAGAGTTTGGTAAATTTAATAATGCAAATTCATTTGCTGTAAGTCCAAACGGATTATTTTATGTTTCTGATATTGGGAATAATGAAGTTGCACAGCTTGATAGTAATGGTAAAATTAGAAAAACTGTTGGTGGTTATGGTTGGGATTCGTATTCTTTTGATGAGCCGTCAGATATTTTTGCAACATCCTTAAATGTTTACATTGCAGACAAGAATAATGACCGTATTCAAATTTACGATAAAGACTTAAATTATATTTCTTCTTTTATAACTAAAAATAGATCTAGTGAAAGTTATTTATTTAGATATCCTACATCCGTTGCACACTTTTCACAAGGAGATTTTTTTGTACTTGATTCTGACAACACAAGAATTCTCAAATTTAATTCTAAAGGTGAATTCCAAACTGAGATAGGAAGTTATGGCACGAGCAGCTACACTTTAACAAATCCCAAGAAGTTTACAATTAACACAGAAGGGAAAATTTTTGTAATTGAAGCGAAATCACTAATTGTATTTGATCTATTTGGAAATTTTATTTCGAAAACTGATTTTGACTTCGAATTAATAAATATTAATTCAGTTTTTAATTCTATCTGCATTACTTCCAAAAACAAAGTAATAGTCAATACAAAAAAAGGCAATTTTCAATTTGACGTAATAGAAATTCCAGATATAGAAATTTCTGATGCTTTGATTTTCAATAAAAAATTATTCGTTTTATCTCCAAAAAGAATTTCAGTATTCCATTTTAATGATTAAAAGTGAGTTTAAAGTATAGAATATTAATTTTTGTTTTAATTCTGGCTTGGTTTGCTGGAATTTTTATTGAATCGATAACATGTTTCATACCAGATTTGATGATTACAATTCCAATTTTTATAAAGGGATATTCTTTAACGTGTCATCAAAATCCTCAAAAAATTTTTCAAATATACTGTGGAGACAGTTTGCTCTGTGCACGCTGCATTGGAATTTATTTTGGTTTGTTAATCATTTCTTTTAATAATCTATTTAGTGCTATAAAAAAATTCCCAACATTGAAAGTTTTGTTGTACTTTTCTTTACCAATGCTTTTAGATGTATTTTTCACAACAATAAGAATTTATAAATATTCTAAAATATCTGCTTTCTCATCCGGATTACTTTTTGGTTCAGTACTATTTTTTTATTTTTACAAAGGATTAATTACATTACAAAATGAGCTAAGAGAAAAATAACTTGAAGAAATATTTATCATCATTTGTGTGTGGTTTTGGAGCGGGTGTGCTTCAAATTGTGCCGATTGCAAAAAGTTTTGGATGCTGTTTGATAATTCCTTTTGCTGCATTTTTTTCACTTGTTCTTGACAAAAAAGCAAATCCGACTATTGAAAAAATATCCTCTAAAAAAGCATTAATGTTTGGATTAATTACCGGATTATATGCAGCATTTTTTGGAAGTACATTTGACATTGTCATAACATTTATAACAAAGAGTAACGATCTAGTAGAGTCATTTCCTCAATTTCAGCAGATGATTAATAATTTCCCATTTTCAGATGAATTAAAAAATGAAGTGCTTAGGCTTTTTCAGAATGTAAGAAATGATATTTTGAATTATGGATTTTCATTTATTTACGCATTTTCAATAATTATGAACAACTTAATAGTTAATTCAATTTTTGGAATTGCCGGCGCATTAATTGGAGCGCAGATAATTAACAGACGACCCGAAAGTTAGTTAATAGAATATGATCTCAGCTTTCATCTTTTTTGCACACTTGATGTTTGTACTTGTTATCTTTACGAAGAAATGGCAAGACGAATCTCTCTCTTCAGCATTCATTAATATCGCTTTAATTATAATTCTTTTCTCAGTGGGTTGGTCAATTTCAACTACTGTTGTAAATTTAATTTTTGAACAAAAAGGACTCGCGTTACATTTTGATGCTGATACAATTTCCCTAACGCTGTTAACAATTGTTGAATATTTCTTTTATCGCTTTTACTACCGAGAAGAAGATCTTACTGAAGTCGATAAGGAAAAGTAATCACCACAGTCTGATCAATCTGTTTTGCATTTGGAGTAAGAGGTTCAAATCTCCATTGACGTAAGGAATTAATAGCTGCAAGTTCTAATCTTGCATCTGCTTTAATTAACGGAAAAATTTTCCCAACTGTACCATCAGGCATTATTGTAAAACGTAATCTTACATCAATTTCTTTGGAAACTCCTTCGGGATATTCAGGTACAGAATAACTGTAAATTTTCCGCATTCCTTTTCCGCCAAAATCAATTTCAAAACCAAAACCACCTTCACCCTCGCCAGCAGCCTCTGTACCTTTGGTTTGACTTTCACGTTCAGTTAACGGTTTAGTTTTTTCTGCATCAACATTTTTTTCACTTTTCTTTTTATCTGCTGCTGAAATAACTTTATCATCTTCTCTGTTTTTTGTTTGCGGAAGATCAACTTTTTTTTGTTCTTCGGCTTTGTTTTTTTGTTTTTCTACTTTAGGCTGACTTCTTTCTGTTTTTGAATCAATCCCCATTGGTCCAGCACTACCCATACTAATTCCGCTGCCAAAACCAATTGTTACATACTCATCTTCTTGCATTCCTATAGAAAAACTAATGAACGTAAATAAAAAAATAAGCGCTCCATGAAACACTAATGAAAAAATGAAGGAAATATTTCTCGAATCTTTATTTAACATTAGAAATTTGTTTTCTCCGTTTCAATTGTAAATCGATCAATGCCAATTCCTTTAGCAACATCAATTGTCCTTATAACTAAATCAATTTTTACTGATTTATCAGCACGTATCAATAAATTATTTTCAGATGTTGTATTTTTTATTATTTCTAATTTTCCAGCAAGCTTATCAATATTAACTTCTTCTGAACCCAAGAAAACTCTATTCTGCTCTGTAATTGTAACAATCATTCTAGTTTGCGATGCTTGTTCATTGTGCTGTGCACCTGGAAGTTTCACTTTGACTCCAGTTTGAATAACAAACTGCGATGTCAACAAGAAGAAAATTAAAAGAAGCATCACAATATCAGTTAAAGATGAAAATGCAAAAATACTTAATGGTTTATTTGATGTTTCAAATTTCATTTTATCACCTAAATGTTAAATTCTTCATCATCATCTTGATGCGATGATTTTGAAGAATCATCTAATAAATCAATAACATCATTAGTAATTCTTTCCATATCAACTACCATTTTATTAATGGCACCTACAAAATAATTATAGAAAGCTAATGCTGGAATTCCAACAATTAAACCAAAAGCAGTTGTAATTAAAGCTTCCCAAATTCCGCCAGCTAAATCTGCCGGGTTTGCAGAACCTTGTAATACTTGAATTTTCATAAAAGCAGTAATCATTCCGGTTACAGTTCCAAGGAAACCGAGCAATGGTGCAATTCCAGCAATTGAAGCAAGTACTGTCAAACCTTTTTCTAACTTGCTAATTTCCTGACGACCGGCACTTTCAATTGCTTCAGTCACTCTTTGATGTCCAAACCGAAATTTTTTCAAACCTTTTCTAACAATATTTGAAGCCGGTGTTCGTTCTTGCATGCAAAAACCAATTGCTCCTTCAAGGTCTTTCTTTTTAATCATAGACCTTATTCTCACCATAAATGCTGGAACATTAACTCTATTTTTTTTAAGAACAATAAACTTATCAATTATAAGAGCTACTGCAACGATTGAGCATGCGAGAATAAAATACATTACAATGCCGCCTTTTAAGAAAATTGAAAGAAGATCCATGTTTATCCTTGTCGATTATTAAAAATTATTTTTAGTAATGAATTGTTCCGCAGCTTCGTGCGAATTAAAAGAACCAATTCTAACCCGATACCACATTCCACCCTTTTGTGGAAGATATGCTTCAACCAAGAAAGCATCATGACCCATGTTCTTTAATCGAGCTGCTTCTTGCTCTGCTTTTAATTTATTGCGCCAGGATGAAACTTGAACATTAAAACTAGAGCCATCAAAATAGACAGTTTTACCAACTCTTGTATCAACTGGCAATACTTTGTACAAAGGATTAGTCGTGTTTGTTCTTACATTATTCGTTGGTTGTTCTTTTATTTTAAGAGTTTCATTTTGAATATTTGATTGAGAAACTTGTTCTTGATTTTGAGGTTTATTAGAATCTGTTATAGGCAAAGTAGCAACTCTTGGGAAATCACTTTCGTCTTCAAACGTAATATTTTGATCTTGCGGTGATGAATTTGACTCACTTGGATTTGTAATTAAATTATCAGTTGAAGGTTCAGACAACGATTGAGAATTGGACTGATTATTACTATATGGCAAGAACAAATAAATAATCACACTTATGCTGATAACAAATGCAGAAAAAATCAGAATGAAAGTTTTATTAAAATAATTTTCTTTTGGTTTTTTGAAACCTATCGATTGATCGAATTCTTCATACGTTGTATAATTAGTTGGTCTATAAGATATATAGTTATCACGCGATTGATAATTTCTATCCTCTACAAATTCGTATCGTGGGGGCGGTCCATAGAAGTCCATGTATTGGACTTCTTTTTCAGCTTCTTCAAATTCTTTTTTGATATTTGTCTCAAGCTGATGAAAAAGTTGCGAACCGATCGGTTTAGTAGTTTTAAATATTTCTTGAGTTGAAGTTTTTGAAGGTTCGAAATCATCCTCATCTTCAAATTCAAGAATTTCTTTTTTATTTTCAATTAATCCAGTACCAAATTCTTCTTTTAATTCATCACCCCAATCCCAATTAATCTCTTCTATTTTTTTCTTTAACCCAAGATAAGCTTCTTCTTCGAGTAAGGATTCAATTTTCTCCTTAGTATCATTGTAATTTACTGCGATTTCATCCTCAATTATTTCATCTTCAAGTTGAATTTCATCATCCAAATCAATATCGTCATCATAATTATCTAGTAGTTTGTTAATCTCATTTTCAGATTCAATTTCTTCTGGTTTTTCAACTTCTTTTGATTCTACTAATTTTTCAGCCAAGGTCAACTTACTTTTTGCATCCATTGGAAAAATAAATTCAACGTTATTTTGTCCTTCTGACACAATATTTTCTTCTGCAATTTCTTTTTGCGGAATAACTTTTATTTTATCAACTATTTCATTGGTTTGTATTCTAGAATCTATTTCTTGAGTTTCTTGGATTTTTTCCTCATCAATGGATTCATCAGTGGCAGTTTTATAATCATGTAAAAGATCACTTGGAAGAATTTCATCTGCTGTTATTTCTGTTTCCTCAGATTCATCATCAAATTCTGGAAGTTGAATCCCTAATAAGTTATTAGTAATATCCTCGGCAATTTTATCATCTTTGAATTCAAGATCTGAAGTTAATTCAGCAAATTGAAGAATCGATTCATTAGATTTATTATCATCTTCAGTCGTCTTAAAGTAATCATCCCAAATATTGAACCCCGGCAGATATTCAGATTCAACAATTATTTCATTTACTCTTTCTTCTATTGATTTTTTAAGAATGGCGTATGAAGTTTCAGATTCAGTATAAATACTCACATCTTCAGACAATGGGATTAAAGGTTTATTTACGCCAATACTGAAAACAGTAGCATCAACTTCTTTTTGAATTTTCAATTTTGACGGAAGTTCAATACTGAGGTAAAGCGTTCGTGAATCTTTAATAAAATCTTCAGAAAGCGGGGAAAAAATAAGTGAATTAACTTCAGCCTTGTTATCTTCAAAACGCATTTGAAAAAAACCAATTCTTTGTACTTTTAACGTAACGTTATTTGTAAGTACATCATTAATTTTTGAAATGAATATTTCGAAGGCAAGTTCTTTTTCTGAAATTGAAACACCAAGAACTTCCGCAACTTTTTTTTGAAGGTCTTTAATTGTCATCTAACTAACTTTAAATTATTACCAGCGATATTCAATACCCAATATAACATCAAATGGTTTTTCTTGGTATTGTTTCAACACAAAATTAGCTCGATTTAAAATATTTTGAAAATCAGCTCTAAAAGATAATGTATTAAATAATTTATAGGAAAGACCAATAGAAAGGTCGTGAAATGAATCGATCTTATTCGTATTAGTAATATTTGTATGGGTATCAATTAGTGAATTTAATTTGATTCTGGCTCCCAATCCAAATGAAAAATCATACCCATAGATTAACTCAAATTTGTACTTTGACTGATATGGGATGTAAAAATCCAAATTATCCTTTACTGAATTATATTTAATCTCACTTATAAAATAACCAAATAAGTGAGTGTTATATAATATATTCATTCCCAATTGAATACTTTGAACATCTGGAGAAGTTCTGATATCAAAAAACCCTGGTTGAATCAAATCCTCAAAATAGAGAAATGATTCAGATTTTGAATAATGTCCAAAAAGAGACGTAGAAAAATAATTTTCAAATTCGTATTTAAACAATCCATTCAAATCAGATTTTACTTTTGTGAATACATTATCGGTTGTACGGCTAACCATATAATAATTTTGAGTAACAAAATCATGAAGTGTAAAATGCTTTGTATGTGGTTTGTATTCTATTTGAAATACTAAATTTTTCTCTATTGCAAGCTGCATTTTCGCAAAAGGAGCAAAGAAATTATTAAAATCGTTGGATGAATAATCAACACCAAATTTTAAATTAAACGAATTTGTTGGATTAAGCTTAACGTAACTATTTATCGAAAAATAATTGTAATCACTTACTAAAGAAGGATTGTTTGAAAGGAGTTGTTTTTTGAAAGAACCATTTACTCCTACTGATAATCTATTCAGTTTTAATTCAATCAAACCATCAAGATCGAATACTTTTTCATCTAAGCTGCTTTCTCGAAATTTTAGCAAATGTGCGTCTAATTTAAAACCAAAGTTAATCCATTTAATGTATGTATTCGAAAACGTAAAATTTAGTTCTCCTAATCCCAATTTTCTTTCAAATGCTGGAATATTAGAAGCAAAAAATTTATAAGAGTCTCGAGAATATTTTCCATTTAGTTTAATGGAAGTACCAGGTAAAAAATCAGAATTTGTGTCTATGAAAAAGTAATTATTTAATGAAACTCCAGATGTATTTAAACCAGCATTCGGGATGTATTCGGAAATATTACTCCCCCACAAATTTGCAGACAATAAATAATTCCCAAAAGAATTGGTTAGATTAAACCGTCCGATTGGAAGAGTATAACGACCACCTCCAACATAAAGACTCCCAGTAAAATAATCATCTGATGTAATCTTTGGCTGAATTGGTTTTGGATTTGAAGAATAGAAAAGATCTAATTCTTCCGGTGTATATTGAGGAATCAGAAAATCTTCGGATAATGTAGAAATTAAACTTGGCTTTCTTTTGCTTGCTGTTTGGACATCAACACTCTGGCGTCCGGTAATGACAAAATCGGGCAGCTCAATACTTTTCTGATCATTTTGCGCAAAGAAAATTTGTGATGCAAATAATATAAATAGAACAATTTTTTTCATAATTGATTTAATTTTCTTGTAGCTTCTTTAGCTAAATCACTATTCCTATGTCTGTTGATAACAGCTCTATACATTTCTCTAGCTTGTTTTATATCATTTAACTTAACATAGCAATCGCCAAGTTTAAGTAAAGATTTAGTATACCATTCATCAAACGTAGAAAAAATTGATCTAACTCTTACGTAAGCAGTAATAGCTTCTTTAATATTGTTTTGTGCGAAATATATATCACCTATTAAAAACTGAGCTTGTGCACCAATATCATCAAGTCGTTTTTCAGCAAGTTCCTTTAACAATATAAGTGCGTTGTCATAATTCTTCCTATTAATTTCCATAGTTGCTAGTTCAACTTTCGCCTTTGTTGAAAATACAGAACCATCATAATAGGTTATGATTTGATCAAATGTTGAATATGCATTTTGCAGATTGTTTGATTGTATCTCTGCTTGTCCTCGTAGGAATAATAACTCCGGAACTCTATTCGATGTTGGCTGGGCATTAATAGCATTATTCAATACATTTAGCGCAAGTGGGAATATTTTTTTGCTAGAATAGATATTCGATAGTTCAATTGCAGCAGAAATACCAATATCAGACTTAATAAATCTATCAATCACTTTTTCAAAACTCTCAATAGCTTGAGTTTCCAATTTCAAATTTGCAGCACTTTTTCCAATCCAATAATGCGCGTTTGGAATTAATTGGCTCGAAGGATACTTTAAAGAAAATGATGTATACGCTTCGATAGCGTTAGCATATTGTTCGGCGCTGTAATAAATGTCGCCCATTTTAAAATAAATTTGATCAGAAAATTTTGAATTTGGATTTGCCATTACAAATTGATCAATAAAACTAATTGCATTTTGAGGCTGGTCTTTTGCTACATAAGCATATTGAATTCCATTTACAGCATCCAAAATGTATGAAGTGCCAGAATAACCTAATAGAATTTTATTGTAATATGCAATAGAAGAATCATATTCAGCAAGATTGAAATATGAATCCCCGATTGAATAATATGCAATTGGAATTAAAGCCGATCTTGGATACAGTGAAACTAATCTCTTATAATTTGAAATTGCTTCGGAAAAATTATTTTGCTGGAAATAGATCCAACCTACAACATATTGAGAAGGGTCAGCTAACTGTGAACGAGGAAATTTTTGCTGCAGATTCAAAAACTCTGAAATTGCTTCGTTGGATTTACCAGCCTTAAAAAGCGATTGACAATATTGGTAATATGCTTGATCATTATTTAATAAATCCTTATCGAATCTAAAAAGTTCTTTATAAATATTTGCTGCTTTTTCAAAATTTTTGATTCCAAAGTATGAATCAGCTAATCTTAATTTTGCATCGTTTACTTCAGCATCATTTTTATATTTTGATACGTACTCATTGAAATAATAAACTGCATTTGGAAAATCTTTCAAATTAAAAAATGAATATGCCTTTCCGTAAAGAGTTTGTTTTCTTAGCTGTTCGTTTTCAGTAGCAATAATGTTATAGTGTTTCAGAGATGCAGAAAAATCTTTTCTCGCAAAATATGATTCAGCTAAATAAAAATTGGTCTTGTCACTTTCAAAATTTTTGTCTCTCAAAATCAATTCTTCAAAATTATTGATTGCATCATTGAAATTATTGAGATAAAATTCTGATACACCTAAACCCAGTGACGCCCGATTGTATAAATTTTTATCTGATGAAGTTATTCTTAAAGCTTGTAGAAAATATTCTTTGGATTGAGTGAATTCACTATTAATTAGTTTTAATTCTCCTAAAATGGTAAGTGATTTCCCTTTAGTAGTGATATCATTAGAAGAAATGGCTTTTAATAATGCAGTTTCGGCATCCTTAGATTGATTTTGACTAAAAAAGACCGTTCCTTTACCTAACTGCGCTCTTGAAGCATAAGGATGTGTTGGATATTTTTCAATAAATTGTGCATAAATTTCATTTGCAGTTTTAGAATCCCCAACATATCTCTTGCATTCCGCACTCCAATATAAAGAGTTGATTCCTATAGAATCAGTACTAGCAAATGCAAGACGATTAAAAATTTCGTAGGCTTCTTGATATTTATTTGTTTGAAATTTAATCCAGGCTAAACCATAGCTTAATATTTTTGTTTTATTATCGGTTAATGATTCATTTAACAATTCTGAATAAATAGCTGAAGCATTTTTATAATCGTTTAATCGTAAAAATGAATTTGCTAAAAAATATTTGGCTTCAAATGTTTTTTCTATATCAAGGTTTTTAATACTTGGATTAGTCAATTCTAAAATTGCATTGTCATAATCTTTTAGATTAAAATAACAAATGCCAATTCTTAACTGAGCCAAAGGAGCAAGTTGACTATTTTTGTAGTAGGCTAATATTTCGTCATAATGTGAAACTGCATTTTCATAATCTTTTATTAATTCATACAATTGTGCAATCGCATAATATGTATAATCTATTAAATTATTTGAATTACGCTGAGTGATAGCTAGCTGCAGAAACTCCTCTGCATCTATAAATTTATTTTCGGCTAGAAAAGATTCACCAATCCAATAATTCGAAGTCCCCGACATGTTACTTTTTGGAAAATCTTTAATTAATAATTGAAATTTTTCTCTGGCTTTACGAAATTCTTTTTTATTGAAATAGAGTCTGCCAAGTTCATAAAGAGCTACTTCTCTAAAATTTGATAAAGGATAAGCATCAATAAATTCTTCAAATTCTGTTGATGCTCCATTCAACTCACCAAGTTTTAACAGAGATTGTGCAGCATAATATTTAGAATTAATTTTTTTTAATTCCTCAATTTCATTTTTGGTTGAAAGTTCTTTAAAAATTTCGAATGATTTGGAATATTGTTTATTTTCATAAAGATTCAACGCATTAGTAAATGCATCAATTTTGGTTTGAGCATTGAATGAAGAGATGCTAGTAATTATCAATATGAATAGAATTATTTTATGCACTATATAAATATTTATGAATGATAAAATTTTTACAAATAGAAATATGCATTTACACTTTTTAACTTATACTATTATATTAGTTTCTTATTAGTAAGATAAGATCGAAGTCTTTTAAAATTTTAAATTTTATCATTTATATATGACAATCCTTCTCTAAGTTCCAATAATACATAAAATACAATTGCTCTAATTCTCAATAAAATAATCACAAAAAAAAGCCGGGTCTAATTAAAAAATTTAGATCCCGGCATGTAAAATAAGTAAATAACTAATAATTATTTCATAAGGTTCAGTTCGTAATCAGCAAGTCTTTTATATTGCGGATCTCTTTTCGCCAATTCAAAATTTTCTTTTGCTTTCGGCATATCTTGTAATTGTTTCAAAGCCATTCCTTTATAATAATATGCTGCGCCTTTTAAGCTAGATGATTTCATACTAATAACTTTATCAACACTATCAAATACTTTTTCATAATCAGCAGTTTCATAGTATGTAGTAGCAAGCAAAATATGTGCAGCATCAAGTTCGTCGTATTTAAGTGCATCAACAAAAATCTTTAATGCTTTTTCATAATTACCATCTTTTTTAGCCTCTTCACCTAATTTAACAAGCGAACGTGCAACATATTCTCTCGCTTGTTCTTTAAGAGATTTTTGTTTTGTTAGTTCTTCAAATTTTTTAAAACTTTCAGCAGCATTTTCAAATTTGCCAGCTTGAAAGTATGTACTTCCAAGCCCATTATAGGCTATATCAAAATTTGAATTTGCTTGAATTGAAGATTGAAAGGAGTTTTCAGCTTCATTTAGTTTACCGATTTTTTTATATGTAATACCAAGCTGATAATAAATTCTATAATCTTTGGAAGTTTTAAGTGCATCATTATATTGTGCTATCGCACCTTCATAATTACCAGCTTTCATTAATTTATTCCCTTCATTATAGGATTTAGCTGCATCCGGTGGCATATCTTGAGAAAACAATGTAGCAGATAAAATGAATAATAAAAATGAAGCAAAAAATAATTTATTCTTCATAACACGACCTTATTTTGTTTATTAAAGATTGGGTGCGGAAGGCGGGACTCGAACCCGCACACCCTAACGGGTACTACCCCCTCAAAGTAGCGTGTATACCAATTTCACCACTTCCGCAGATTTGGGTTGCAAAATATACCTCAAATGAGGAAAATGCAATAGCAGATTAATGATTGGCTAATTTTTTACCTATTATTTCGTTTTGGTTTCCCTATTAGAGACTGTGTAAGTTCACGTCTGAATTTATGCTCAAATAAAACAAGTTTGGCAATTTGTTCTTGAGTCAATAAATCATTTACTGATTTGAGAAAATTTTCTTTCCCCATAGAAAGTTTTTTCTCTAAATCCAAAATCGCCTGAATTTGGTTGTTCAATTGCTGCTCTGGAGTTTCACCAGATAAAACTTCTTTTTCTAGTTCGCTGAATAATTTGTCCCTTTCCATCATCAAATTTCTTTGACCAGACCGGAATTCATTTCTTCTTGCAAAAAACCTAACAGATTTTTCTTCACTTAGATTTAGAACTTCGATTAATTTAATTTGTTCTAATCTTTCTATTTTCTCTATCGACTTTGGATCCCTTGGCATACCATCTCTACCTTGACCAAATAACAACATAGGGAAAAGAACAAAAACTATTATGTTCAATATCCGTTTCATAATCATTACCTTTACTATTATTATTTAATTTTGTTATAAATACTTTGTAATTCTTTATCAGAAATAAAATCTGATTTATTATAATCTAATAATGAAACATCAATCATATTGTAAAATTCACCATTTCTGACTTCAATTTCTTCCGGCAACCCAGTATTAAAGCTTGAAGATTTTTCTGCATTATAAAAAATTGAATTCTCTAATGAATAATCAGACAGTAAAACACTAGCTACGTCTTCATCTTCAATATTATTCACAACCACATCAGTTAATGACCTAAGTTGGGATTGAGTATCAGCATTTTTAAATAGGAAAAATAAAATTGCGATTATTACTGCAGTAGTGATTGGGATAGCATAATAAATTGATTTATTAATATTCTTTTTTCTGCGATCTAATCTTTTATGAATTTGCGGGATTAGCTTAGAGAAATATCTTTCATCAATCTCAACATTTTTTAACTCAGATAATTCATCAAGCTGCTCTGAATAATGATTGAACATCGAATTCAATGAAAAAGAATTTTTTAACTCTTCTTCAAAGATCTTTTTTTCTTTTTCATCCATCAAGTCTGAAAAGTATTCAAATATTTTTCTATCATTTTTCATTTAACATCCTCATCACTTTATTAAGCGCGTGAAAGTAATTTGCCTTTAATCCTCCAACACTTACACCGGTAATTTCTGAAATTTCTTCATAAGATAATTCATCAAAATTTCGCATAATGAATACTTGTCGTTGTTTAATAGGTAATTTTTCTAATGCTAAATTTACTTTTTCCAATTTTTCTTTTTGAACTAAGTTTTCAACAATGTCATAATCACTGACAATTTCATTTTCTTTTGAAAACTCAAAGGGTATTAATCTCATTAATTTCTTCCGTTTAATTTGATTCAAACTTCTAGTCGTAACAATTTTATATATCCATGTATATAAATTTGATTGAAAATTGAAAGTATGCAATTTTTTATACATCACAATTAACACTTCTTGAGTTACCTCATCAGCATCTAGGTGATCACCCAACATTTGTCTTGCATGCCAGTAGATTTTTTTTTGATACTTCCTGACCAACAAGTTAAATGCTGATTCGTCCCCTTGGATAAAATTCCGTACCAGTTCATTATCGTTATCTATTTTCATACGTACATTAATCTATCCATTTGACAAAATATCAAATTATATGGTTTAATAAAAAATTAGATCTTTAAAAATTATCATCATAATTAAAATTAAACTTATTCAAAAAGAAGGCTGTCCAATAGACGATAATAAATTTCAAATAATCAAAAAAAGGTGACCAAATGAAAAATGTAAAATTAATATTAGTTATAGTGCTTCTCACTCTCATATCAATTTCTGCACAACCTGGCTTGGGAAATGGGATGCAAGGTTTAAAACACGGACCAATAGCAAAATTGAATTTAACTCCAGAACAAGAGAAACAGTTCATGGATATTAATTTAGAACATCAGAAAAAAATGATTGATGTTAAAGCTCAAATTGAAAAAAATCAAGTAGATATGAAAAAAGTAATGGCTGAAAAAAATATTGATGAAAAAAAATTATTCGACTTAACTGACGCAAACAGCAAATTGCAAGCGCAAATGAAAAATTTTGCCGTTAAGAAATGGTTAGATATTTATAAAATTCT